>NZ_CP094288.1:1822764-1829130 GCF_022693705.1 Infirmifilum sp. NZ | reverse complement strand
GCGGCCGGGCTGAGCGCACCTGCCTAGCCCCCTCCTCGAGGAGCCCAACAACCCCCCAGTGACCCCTCTCCCTCGCGAGGTCCAAGGGAGTCCTCCCCTTCTTATCCCTCGCGTCGACGTCTGCCCCCTCCTCAAGGAGTAGCCTAGCAACATCCAGGTAGCCTTTATAAGCGGCCGAGTGCAGCGGCGTCCAGCCATCATTGCTCCTTGCGTTTACGTCAGCGCCACGCTCGACGAGTAGCCTAGCAACGTCTACATGGCCATAAGCGGCGGCGTCGTGCAGCGGCGTCCAGCCAGCATTGTCCCTTGCGCTGACATCTGCCCCCTCCTCAAGGAGTAGCCTAGCAACATCCAGGTGGCCGAACCTAGCGGCCGAGTGCAGCGGCGTCCAGCCATCATTGCTCCTTGCGTTGACGTCTGCGCCTCGCTCGAGGAGCTTTTTAACCTTTTTCAAGTCCCCTTTAGCCGCCGCTTGGTGGAGCTCGCTCATCGAGCTTAGCCGGGGTGAGCCTTGATAAAAGTTTTTACTTGGGGCTTCGAGCTTCAAAGACCTATAGCCGGGCTAGCGGCCTAGTGAATAATGGCTCCGTGAAGCGCTAGTTCCCCCTCGCTGGTTCTGAGGTGGGGTATCCAGATGAGGCCCAGGAAAGTCACCCTCACTTCCTTGGCTGTCGGCCTCACGGTGACCCTCTCGACGTCTAGGCAGGCCTCGAGCTCCTTGAGGGCGTCTTCGAGCTCCCGGTCCTTCCGCGCCTTCAGCTCTGCAACCTCTCCCCTCAGCCTCTCGACCTCTGCCTCCAGGGCTGAGACCTGCAGCCTCTTGCCCTCGACCTTCCTGCGGAGGCTCTCGAGCCTCGCGGCGCGCCTGACGAGGGTGGTGGGCTTGGGTAGCGAGAGCACGGTGTCGAGGCCCGCGGCCCCAAGGTCGGCCAGCAGCTTCTCGAGCTCCGCCCTCCTCCTCGCGAGCTGCTCCTCCCTCCTCTTCACCGCCGCGAGAAGCTCCTCGGCTCTCCTGGCGTAACGTTCTTCGATCTCCCTCACCCTCGCCCTCAGCCTGCTCTCGCACTTGGCCCGGATCCTCTCTAGGAAGGCTTGCTCGCTCTCGCCTGGCCTGGAGTAGGCGCTCAGCTTCCTGGCGTGCAGGAGGCTGACGGCTCCCCTCTCCCTCGCGAAGGACTTGAAGGCGGCGAGAACCCTCTCGTACGTGGCCCTCCTCGCGTACGAGCCGGGGAGGGGGGTGAAGGCGAAGCCCCTCCTCCACTCGCTGGAGGAGGCGGCCAGCAGGGGGCGCGGGTCGGGGCCATCGGCCGTGAAGGCCGGGGCGTGGGATCGAAGGGGGTCTGCGACGCCCCACACCTCGAGCGTCAGGCTCAGGGGAGGGCGGGCCCTGCTGAGCTCCACGACCGCCACGCCGGCAAGCAGGGGCTTGTAGAACGGCACCCCCCCTCCGCGGGGCTCCGACGCCGGCTCCACGAACGCCTGGGCGAAGCCCTGGTAGACTTCGGGGGGTGATGGGAGGAGCCCCTCCGCGGCTGGCTTCATCTGCGGCGCGCCGCGTGGTTGGCCGCCCGAGAGCCTAGCCACCTCGCTGAGGGTCATGGGCCCGTGCAGGTACGTCATCGCCCACCTGGTGGTGAAGACGTCTACGCTCTCGCTGAGGGCGCTCCTCACCAGGAAGGCCCTCCTCGGGAGCCTCATGACCAGGTCTTCCACGCCGGGAGGTGCGCCGGCGGCGAGCCTCAGGCCCTCGAGCACCCTCTTGACGTCGTTCTGGGTCTGGAGGCGGCCGATCAGCCAGGTGGCGGCGTTGCCGAGGACCTTGTAGTCCACGTCCACGGGGTTCTGCGTGGCGAGCACCACGCCGAGGCCGAAGGCCCGGGCCTGCTTGACGAGGAGCATGAGGAGCCTCTTGCTCGGCGGGCTGGCCGGGTGGGGCGGGACGAAGCCGTACACCTCGTCGAAGAGGAGGAGCGCCCTGAGCCTCTCAGAGCCGCCGCGGGCCTGCATCCACCCGTACAGCGCCTGCAGGAGGAGGGTCACCGCGAACATCCGCCACCTCTCGTCCAGGTGGGCCAGGTAGAACACAACCGCCCTCGGCCTCCCGTCCTCAGCCCAGAGGAGCCTGTCGAAGTCCAAGGGCACACCCGCCAGCCAGGCCTCGAAGCCCGGCGAGGCAAGCACCCTGTTCAGCTCCGCCGCGAGCCTCCTCCTCTCTCCCTCACCCATGAACTCCTCCAGCCCCATCGCCCCCACGCTCCTGAAGGGCGGGTTCAGGACGAGCGAGACCAGCTTGCCGAAGTCCAGCCTCTCGCCTCTCCCCCAGGCCCAGGCGATGATGCTCGAGAGCAGCGCGTGCCCCCTTGACTCCAGGGGTCCCCTCACCCCCGCTAGGGAGAGAAGCGCGTCGGCCACGCTCCCAGCCCTCTCAGCCACAACCCTGGGGTCGTCAGAGCCCTCAGGGGGGCTCAGAGCACCGAGGATCGAGACCGGAACCCCTGCTGTGCTGCCGGGTGTGAGGACGAGGACCTCGCTGCCCCCGAAGAGCCTCTCAGCGTCCTTTAAGCTGAGCCCAGAGTCCTCGACACCCTTCCTCCAGAGCTCCGCCACCTCCCCAGCGCGCCTCTCCCCGACCCACGGCTTGAAGCCCTCAGGCCTGTAGCCGGGGATGCGGAGCGCGAGGCTCGCCAGATCCCCCTTAGGGTCAACCGCGAGCACAGGGACTCCGGAGAGGAGGAGCTCCTCCACGAGCACCGCTGCGAGCCCCGTCTTGCCCGAGCCCGTCATGCCGAACACCGCTGCGTGAGAAGTGAGGCTATTTGAATCGAGCGTGTACCGCTCGCCCGTCGGCTTCAGCGTCTCGGAATCCAGCCTGAACCCGAGGAAAAGCCCGCGATTATCCATGATGTAGGTTAGTACGCAATGGGAATATAAATAAAATACTAATAAAAAGCTTCTGCAGAGTTGCCTACCCTATTCCTCTAGTCGAGCGCTAAGGGTGAAACGGGCCTCTTAGCACCGCTTCTTTACTGGAGAAGCTAAAGAGTTGTCTACGAGCCCCCCGAACGCTGTTGAGATACTGGATGTGAAGCAGATGCGCCGCACTAAGCCCCCAGCTAGGCATGCTGAAACAGGAAATGTATATAAAGAGGCGTTCTCAACAACCTTTTTGGTGCTGTTTGGGGCATCAAACCGCTACAGTCCTTTTAACCTTGCTCATAATCAGCTTACTGTCATTGACACAAGTCACAGGAGTAAAACTCGAACCACGGATTATTTATATTCGATCTGATGGGTCTGTTGATCCTCCCACAGCCCCAATCCTTAGGAGTGGAAACACATACACGCTTACCGACGACATCGCCGGCTTTGGAATTGTTGTTGAGAAAGACAACATCGTACTCGACGGAGCTGGACATATCCTTTCTAGAATTATTATCCTTTCTAGAACTATAAGTGGAGAGAATATCACTTGGATTTTTTTTGGAAGCCCTGATGTGGGGGTAGATTTAACCGGAAGGGTTGGTGTGACTGTAAAAAATCTAAAAATAACTGGTTTTAAATATGGAATTTTTATCGAAGGATCCTCAAATATCCTAATAATAGGAAATAATATTACTAGTAATGATAATGGAGTTACGCTTAAAAATTCTGAGAAAAATATCATCAAAGAGAATTTAATAATAAACAACCTTGTGGGTATTACCCTTTATGAATCTTTTAACAACATTATCGCCGATAATGAGGTAGCTTACAACAAGGGTGGTATCTATTATTGCGGAATTCTTCTTGAAGGTTCCCGTAACAACACCTTCTATCATAATAATTTCATCGATAATTGGCCGCAAGTTCACAGCGATTATTCAACTAACTTTTGGGACATTGGCTACCCATTAGGGGGTAACTACTGGAGCGACTACACAGGTGTTGACAATAATGGTGACGGAGTGGGCGATACTCCTTACGTTATCAATGAGCACAATTTAGATCGCTATCCGCTGATGAAACCCCTGCCGTTGAGGCTACCACCCTTACCGCCCGTGACGGTCAAAGTTGAGGGCCTGCCACCATCCTTCAGTGTGCCGGTTTACATAAACGAGAAGCTTGCGGGTAGCGTTCAAGGAGAGGGTAGCAGGGTTTTCGATGTCGATGACGCACGGGTAATCGTTAAGGTTGGGCAACCTGAGATAAAAACCAACAGCACAATCTACCGAGTCTATAATGAGTCCCTAACGGTGTATGCGGGAGACGGGGCGGTATTTCGGTACTACAAGGTGTTCTATGTGAGTGTGGTGGCTACACCCCCTCAGGCCTCTGTCGGGGTTCAGGGCTCAGGCTGGTACTTGGAGGGCTCCACGGCGAGGCTCGCCGCTAAGGAGCTTATCGAGGTGAGCGACCAAGCAAGATTGAGGTTTACTGGGTGGTCAACTGGTTCTTCTTCTCCAGAGGTCAGCTTCACAGTCACCTCTCCCCTGGTGGTGGAGGCTAGGTATGAGTGGGAGTACAGGGTTGAGGTGCGGAGCGACTTTGGGGTCGTGTTCGGCTCAGGCTGGTACCGCAGAGGCGATGAGGCGAGGGTGGGTTTGGAGGGCCTCAAGGACGGCTACTACTACGCCTCGGATGAAAAGGTTAGGTACAGGTTCCAGGGCTGGAGGGTTCTGAGGGGCAGCATCCAGCCTCCCAGCACCCCCATCCTCACGCTCAAGGTAGACGGCCCGGTAGCCCTCCAGGCAGAGTTCGGGCCACCAGAGTACTATACTGAGTCCAACTGGTTTCTCCTGGTCGTGCCGGTGCTTGTAGCGGTTCCCATCGTCGCGCTGTGGGTCAGGAACAGGAGGAGGCTTGAAAGGAAGAGGAGGCTTCTCGAGGAGTTTGACGAACTGCTAGAGGAGTGAGTGACCGGCGCGAGGAGAAGATGCTTGCTTGCATGTAGGGTCGAGTTGAGGCTTAGCCTATGCAGGGACTAGCCGTGCAATCCAGGGAAAGTGCAGGTTAAGGTACCTACCACGTGATCTCCTCCAGGTTCTGCTTCGCAAAACGACTAACCGGTGGCAGGTGGGATAACTCAAAGTCAAGCGCAAGGTGTGTTCATACACGCGAGGAGGCCATTCTGGGCGACGCCAAAGCCTTTAGCTTCAGGAAAAAACACATCGGCACCGCAGCGGCTCACAAACGTCGAGGCTGAAAGCCCGAGAGTTTTTTTCAGAAAGTGCTTACCCAGAGCAGAAAGTAAGGGGCTCCACCCACACTACCGTATACTCTTACGTGGGATCCGTAGAACCGTGGCATGTTAGCGCGCGGGACCCTAGGCGGAGCTCAGCAGTTCTACGTGCAGGAGAAACAGGTATTCTAGTATCGACATACAGTTAAAGGTTTCAGCGCCATTGTGCAGTAACGCTTAAAAACTTTCGCTGTGCTTTTGCTCTAGTGTTGCTCGGATGAGCGAGAAGTTTGATGTTTTCGACGTGGCGTGCCCCTACTGCGGTAAAACTACCTTCGGTGTCCTCCTCAAGCCCGGCACCACCCATAGGGTTATCTGCCCGGAGTGCAAGAAGGCCACTTACGTGAAGGTTCTCGAGGACCTCAGCGTGCAGGTGTTCAGGGAGGAGGAGGTCTGCCCAGACTGCCATGGGACAGGTTACGTTGAGTGCCCGAAGTGCGGAGGAGACGGATTCTTAGTGTACACATTGGACAATGGGAAAGTTTATCGAATCAGCGAGGCAGATACTGGATGGCACGGTTGGTACGTTATCGGGTGCCCGCAATGCGGAGGCTCAGGATCCTATAGAGTTTCGGAATTTAAAGAATATTTTTCCGAAGTCCTCAAAAAGCTAGAAAATGCTTTAGAAAGCATATCGAAGGGCAGTGGAAGAGTTAAGTGTAAAAGGTGTAATGGTAGAGGATTTTTGGCAGGAAATCTAACCATTTAAAGGCGTGGGAGTGTGAGGAGGCTCGGTGTCAGGCGGGATGCGCGGTTCAACCTAGTGAAGCTGAAGGAGGACTACGGGCTTCGAAAACAGAAGATGAAACTTATTAAGGAGATGGACGCTTTGCTAGCAGGCACAAGCGAGTAGGGATCCAGAGTTAGTGGTTCGGGTGCATAAAGCTGAGGGATCAAGCCTACACGAATGGTCCTGTTCTTTGCGCAGAGTCTTTTGCCTTTGAGTATAGAGAGCCAAGCGTGAGCTTCCCAGATGGTTTCTCGGGCTTTGTGTGAACTCTGCGAAAACAGCTCGAATTAGATTGTGAACGAGGGAAAAGCCAAGCCGCGTATCATCGCTCATCTAGTGAGTGTTGAGCAAAGGCAATACAACTAAGCCACTTGATATCCATTGTCTCGTGGAAGAGACTACGCGAGCAACCTGTACA
>NZ_CP094288.1:1630525-1822672 GCF_022693705.1 Infirmifilum sp. NZ | reverse complement strand
CAAATTAGATTGTGAACGAGGGAAAAGCCAAGCCGCGTATCATCGCTCATCTAGTGAGTGTTGAGCAAAGGCAATACAACTAAGCCACTTGATATCCATTGTCTCGTGGAAGAGACTACGCGAGCAACCTGTACAGTGTAGCTATGCTCTTAGCAAACGCTGAACTTTTCTCCATTTTCCTCTGCTTCTTATTCTTCACTGAGACACAATATTCCATACATGATTTTGGCAAGCAACTTAAGTACGCATTAAGCTTAGGGGAGGGGCTTTGCCACGATAACCCGTGAAGGAGGTGTTAATTCATTGTAAAAGGGAGCCGCGTGTTAGGAGGGAGGTAAAGCTTATTTAAAGCTTTTCTGGGTAATAAGAGTAGGCTTTCTATGAGCGCGCTCGACGAGGTTGAGAGAGCGCTGGGAGAACTCAAAAGAGTTATGGTGAATGGTTATGGCTTCGCTTCAGCGAAGCACCTCCTGAGGGAGGCAAAGGAGCGGTTGATGAAAGACGACTACACCGGGTGCCTGGATCTCCTCAGGAAGGCGAGGAGGGAGGCGGAGAGGGAGAGAAGGATAGCCTCCGAGGTGAGGCGCATCTGCGAGGGCGCTGGCCCCGCGCTAAGGAGAATGTGCGAGGACGTTGTGAGCAGGGTAAGGGCCGGGGACCTCGACTCGGCCGAAGAGCTACTCGAAAGGCTCAGGAGAACACCTGTTTCTGAAGAGTTGCTTGAGAAGCCCAAAAGAACACCTGTTACTCCTCTCCTTGAGTGCTCCTACGACGACGTTGTTCCCTTCCTCAGCCGCCCTCTTCCCGGCACCTCTACTGGCTACGGCTGCGAGCCCACGATCGAGGTGGCGTGGCTCAGGGATCTTCTCGGGGCGACAAGGGTCAGGTGCTGCAAGCTCAGCGAGGGCGGGTGGGGCGTGGTCTACCTGTGCGACAGCGATAAGGGGAGAGTTGCGGTCAAGCTGCCGCACTACGCTGAGAGCGTGCTCCTCGGCCGTGAGAGGCCCACGCTCGACTCTCCGCCGCCCGAGGTCGAGGCGCTGATGCGCCTGAGCCACCCGCACCTACTCAGGCTACTTGAGGCCCGGAAGTCCCTCCTGGTCTACGAGTACGCTGACGGCGGCTCACTAGACTGGCAGCTGCGAAGTGGGTACAGGCCGTCCGCGGACAGCCTCCTGCTCCTGGCTGTGCAGGTCGGCGACGCGCTGCGCTACGTCCACAGGCGCGGGGTGGTGCACGGAGATGTGAAGCCCTCCAACATCCTCCTAGTCGGGGGCGTCGCGAAGCTCGCCGACTTCTCCTCCGCGAAGCTCGTGGCCAGGAGCCCGGGGCCCCCCTCGGCCTTCACGCCAGGCTACACTGCGCCGGAGCAGGTGGACGAGAGTCTGCGGAGGAGGGTTGCCGAGCTGGGCCTCGAGGACAGGGTGGACGTGTACCAGCTGGGCTCCACGCTGCTGCACCTAGCCACCGGCGAGCCGCTCGACGGGAGGCAAGCAAGCAGGGAGGAGGTGGAGCGGAGAACAGGGAGGCTCGACTGGAGGCTCGCCGCGCTGCTGAGAGAGATGCTAGCGCCTGACCCCGCGAGGAGGCCCTCCGCGGAGGACGTTTCAAAAAAGGCCTGCGCCCTGCTGAAGGCGAGCTCGGTGCGCTAGGCTCAGGTGCAGGGGTTTGGCGCTCCAGAGCTTAAGTGCTCAGGAGGCAACCGCTATGCTACATTTTTCGCTCGCTTAGCCTTTAAAGCTCAGAGAGGCATAGCGCATACCCCTCCGTGAGCCACCCGCGCCCGTGGCTCCCGTCGCTGTTACATGCGACATGCCTGTTGCTTACAGAAGTCCTGAGGGTTTTTCACGTGCTGGATACGGGCTTTCCCTCAAGCCTGCTCACGCTCGTGCAGACCCATCTTACAAGCCCTAGCCAGAAACGTGGTAACTACGGACGGGATCTTAGCCTCCTGGCAATACCCACCCTTAAGGCTATCTCTCGTTTAAGCAACTCCCAGCCAGGGAGCCCTTCCACCCCCACAACCCCACCTCCATCAATTGACACTAGGAGCGGTTTCCCATTCCATCCTTCTGCAAATTCAAGGCTAAAATCTTTTATCCAGGCTCCCTGAGTTGGGCTCGATGAGCGAACTCCACTTCGCGGCAGGTATAGGGGACTTGGAAAAAATTAGAATGCTCCTCGAGCGAGGCGCTGACATAAACGCCAGGGACAATATCGGCTGGACGCCGCTGCACTTCGCCGCTATTGCCGGCAAGTTGGATGTGGCTAGGCTCCTGATAGAGAAGGGGGCAGACGTGAACGCCAGGGGCGTGTTTGGCGATACGCCGCTGCACTATGCCGCTATGAACGGCCACCTGGATGTGGTAAAGCTTCTCGTCGATAGCGGCGCTGACGTGGACGCTAGGGACGAGTATGGCAGGACGCCCTGGGATCTCGCCCGGGAGAGAGGTCACGTGGAGGTTGTTAGGCTCCTCGAGTCGGCGGAGGAGGGGCGGTCGGCCCAGCCAGCTAGGCTACAACCTGTGAAAAGCCAGCCCGCGGAGCAGCTCCTCGTGTCGGTTGAGGCCCCCCGGCTTGTTGCTGGCGAGTGGGGCTCCCTGAAGGTCAGGCTCAGCGGCAGGGCTAGGCTTCTGCTTGAGGGCGAGGTGGATTGGCTGGACCCCGGCGAAGCCGAGGGCCTCATCGAGATCCCAGTGAGGCTGAAGAAAGCTGGAAGAGTGCCCGTCGTCCTAGTGGCCAGGTGGGAGGGCGGGGAGGAGAGGAGAGTCGTGTGGCTCGAGGCAGCCGAGCGGGCGGAGCGCTCTCCGCTCCGGGAGCAGGCAACGCTACGCGCCTGCCCGAGTTGCGGCGCCCCAGTAGAGCCCTGGGCGAAGTACTGCTGGAGGTGCGGTGCTAAGCTGTAAGCTGGACCTACAGTAGAGCTATGGTCCAGCGTCGAGTAGTACTCTGAGATGATGGCGGAGTTGTAGCGGGGGCAGGTTATAGCTTATTAGCTACATGCGGCGTAGGCTGGTGCCTCATCTCTTCACTAGTCTCTGAGTGTGAACGGTAGTGCGAGGACGTGATTGTAGAGTATCAGGGAGCAGTTAAAGGGTTGAAGCCGGTATGGTACCGTCGGCCTTCTCTCCGTCCTTCGAGGGGGAGCTCTAGAAGATAACAATTAGTATAAAACTGCGATTAGCGCTATAACCGGCTAGGATGAGTAGCGCATCAACTGGCACATCCATCCTGTGAAGCCCTGTGGGGATGAAGGTGAGCGCGATGGCAACTATTAAGAGACTACTCCGATCTACTCGTCTAACCTGTCGGAGCAACCCGCAGCAGCACTGTCCCTGTGCAGGGAGTGAGCTAGCTAAATAGGTTACGCAGTCTGTTCGCCCCCGAGACTTTCCTAGTTCTTTGTCTCAGTTGCACGGTCAGGGGGACAGAGCCTAAGTGCGTAGAAACGCTTATGTGTGTTTTAGCGGTGTATTGGGGGTGCTCGGCTTTGAGCTACGCGGAGGATCTTTGGGCTAGGGAGCGGATCGAGGGGCTTGAGCGACAGGTGGGGAGCCTCTGGTCGTCGCTTAGGAGCCTGCAGAGCACTGTGGGGGGTTTGGAAGGGAGCCTTGCTAAGCTCTCTGACGCTCTTGCTGGGTTGCGCGCGGAGATTCGCTCGGTCGACGCGGCGTTCCGCAAGCGGCTTGAGGAGGTTGAGGGAGAGGTGGAGGCTACGAGGAAGGAGTTGCTCGGGCAGGTGGAGGAGGTGGCTGAGGAGCTTTCCGAGGGCTTGTCCAAGCTGGATCAGCGCATAGGCTTGGTTTCGCGCTCAGTGGAGGAGCTGGGGCGCTCGCTGGGGAGCGCTGTTCGGGAGAATAGGGAGGTGCTTGAGACGCTGGAGCAACAGATGTCGTCTGGGCTGGGCTCGATAAGCGGCACGCTCGAGAAGCTTGTGGAGCTGCAGAGTTCCACGCTGAGCAAGACGGCGGAGATCAACAGCAAGGTGGCTCAGATGGATCAGAAGTGCGAGCAGAAGCTGTTGAAACTGCTGGAGTACAGCGAGGGGATACGCGCCGCCTTGGACGACGTGGCTCGGGGCACTCTCGAGGTCGTGAGGGGCGAGCTTTCAAACCAGACTGCGAGGCTGGATGAGGGGGTGAGGGAGGTTCAGCGCACCGTAAGCACGGCGTCTGACAGGATGCTTAGGGAGCAGTCCAGGTTCCTAGAGAGCGTTAAGCAGCAGCTTGAGAGCCTGAGGAGCGACGTCAACAGGAGGCTAGACGAGCTCGGCGGCAGGGTGCTCGCAACCGCGGACGACGCGGCTTCGGTCGTGGCTCTTTTGGAGGCCCTGCGCGAAGACTTGAACAGGGCTCTCGACACGTTCGCCTCTTCCTTAGACCTCTGCTGTGAGAAAAACCTTATTAGCAAACTCTCCGAGAAGTAAACGATGTCCTACTCTCTGGAGCAGGTAGTGAAGCTGGCCCAGAAGGAGGCGGAGAAGCTCCACCAGAAGAAGATCGCAAAGAACGAAGAGCTCTCCAGGGATGAGGCTGTTTTCGCGATCATGTACAAGTTCCCTGAGGCGCTGGCGAGGCTCGACGAAACTACCCGCTCTCTCCTCGATAGCTTCAACGCGTCTCTCAGCAAGTTCGTCGGCGAGGCTGAGAAGATAAGAGGTGACCTCGAGGAGAGGCTTAGGCAAGTGAAGAAGTACGAAGAAGAGGTGTACAGCGTCGCGAAGAGCATCCACGACCTGGAGACAAGGAAGCAGCAGATCAACAAGGGGCTTGAGCTCCTGCAATCCTCCCTCAAGACGTTAACGGACGCCTACTCTGTTCTCGGAAAGACAGTTGAGGAGATGAAGGCCTTCTCTCTGAGCCTCGAGGGCAGTTTCAGGAAAATGGCCGGCGAGGCGGAGAGCGCTAGGAGGACTATATCCGAGGAGGTCTCGCACCTGAACGACACCCTCAGAGAGCTCATGGAGGCGAGGTCTAAGCTGGACTCGTGGGCCAAAGAGCTCGCGTCGAGGGAGGAGGCTCTGGCGAGGAGACTGGCGGAGGTGGAGAAGAGGGAGAAGGAGCTGGAGGGGCTGAGGCAGCTTCACGAGAAGCTGGCCGGAGATGTGGAGGAGCTCGAGAAGCGCCGGGACGAGCTCGCCTCGACTCTGGAAAAGCTGGAGGAGAACATAAAATCGAGGCTTGGGTTCATCAACGCTCGGGAAGGTGAGCTTGTCGAGAAGGTGAAGGAGGTCTCCGAGGTTCTAGCGCGCGTGGTGCAGGAGAGGGAGGAGCTCGATAAGCTGAAGAAGACTCTAGAAAAGGAGAGCAATAAGATTAGGGAGAGGGAAGAGGAGCTCAAGAGCCTGGAGCGGAGACTGCAGGAAAGGGAGGAGGAGCTCTCGAGGCGTGAGAACGAGCTCAAGATGCGCGAGGCGTCGCTGCAGAAGCTGGAGCAGGAGCTGGTGCAGCGGGAGTCGGAGCTGAAGCTTAGGATGAAGCAGGCCGAGGACATGCTCCGGGTGATCGGGGAAAGGCTCTCCTTCCTCGAGCAGAAGCAAAGGGAACTGGACAAGCAGCAGAAGGCGCTGACCGAGAAGGAGAGGGAAGTCCAGGACAGGGAGAGCGCTTTGAAGAGTCTGAAGGCGGAGGTTGATAGGCTACGCGCCACGGTAGAGGCCAGGGAGAAGGCTGTTGAAAGCAGAGAGAAGGAGATCGAGGCCCGCGAGGCGGAGCTGAAGGCCGAGTGGGAGAAGTTCGAGCAAGAGGTCTCCGAGAGGAGGAAAAAGGTGGAAGAGGAGATCAGGAGGGCGGAGGAGGAGCGCCGGAGGCTGGAGGGTGTTAGGGAGCAGCTGCTGAAGGCTATGGCCAGGTTCGAGGAGGCGAGGGCTCGTGCTGAGGATCAGGCTCGGGAGTACGAGGAGAAGCTGAAGGAGCTTGAGAGCCTCAGGATGAGGTACGAGGAGGTTATCAAGAGCAACGAGTCGCTACGGCAGGAGCTCGAGAGTACTAAAAAACAGCTAGCCGAGTGCAGGGCGGAGAAGGAGGAGCTGGCTGCCAGGGTGTTAAAAGAGCAGTAAGCGGTCTTGTACCACCTTGATGAACTCCTCCATCCTGGGTATGTTAGCGGGGTCGCAGGAACCGTCCCCTCTCTTGGCGCGGGAGGCTCTCACGAGAGTGCTTAAAGAGGCGGGGACGCTATCCTCTGGGGCTTCGACCCCCCTGATCATGTCCACGAGGAGCCTTCCCAGCGCGTAGACGTCCGCCCGCTCGTCGTCGGCTCTGCAACCGTAGCCGGGTGTCGTGGCCTGACTCCTCATCGTGTACCTTGGCTCGAGGGCTACGCCGAAGTCCGCTATCACAGGTCTCCCTTCGTCGTCTATGAGCACGTTCTCGGGTTTGAGGTCCCCGTGCTTCCTTATTATTCCCCTCGTGTACAGCTCCATGAGGGTTCCGCCGATTTGCAGGAGCACGGCCAGGGCGCTCTTTTCGTCGAGCCGCCCCGCCACGCTCAGCAGGTTCCCCTTTGGGTAGTACCTGAGAACGATGTAAGGTAGCCCGACCGCGCTGACCCCGTGGTCAATAACTTCGACTACGTGAGCCCTCACGTTCCCCGGGAGGCCCTTAGCGGAGGAGAGGATATCATACTCCCTCTCGATCGCCCTCCTCGATTCGGGATCCTCTCTCGCGACTTTCACCACCCCCCACTCCTTGCCCCGCGTGGCTAGGTAAGTCTCGCTAAACCCTCCCTCGGAGAGCTTGCAGTAGGCTTCCCACTCGCCGAACCTCTCCCGCGTGGTCACCCTCTCACGGCATGCCTCCACACTTGAGGCGGACCTTAGCGCCTCGACAGGCTTCCCGAGTAGCTCCCTGTAGTCCACAGCTTTTTCGGCAAGCCTCAGCGAGACACCCCCCTTAAGGCGATTCTCGCCGCCCACTTGCTTAAAGCTGACCTCCACGTAGCTTGGATCAGACTTCACGAGCACTTCCCTCTCAATGAGCGCTGAGCTACGAGGCCTGACTTCGATGAAGCCAAGGGGGAGCGCCAGCTTAACGTCGCCGTCGAACACGACCCGAGTGACGACAGCCCTAAAGTCGGTGTCGTTCCTCAACTCGAGGTAGAGCCTACCTGAGGCGCCTCTCTTCACTATCACGGAGCGGGTAAGGATAACCCCGCCTGGCTGCGGGGGTTGCAGTTGCTTGAGGTCGTCGGGGGTTGCGATGCGCCTTCTCAAATCCTCGGACGCCTCCCTGAGTAGCGGGGCCTTGTCAACGAGGAGGTCACACCACTCCTTGAGCTTGCTCAGGATGTAGCCTTGGCTCTTACCCTCCTTGACCCACTGCTCCAACGAGCGCTTGCCGTAGTCGCACAGCCCAGGCACCCCCAGCTCGTCCGCGAGCGCGCAGAGCTCGCTAAGCCTGTACGCGTAGTCGGCTGGGCTCCCATGCCTGCCGTACGCCTCCAGTAGGTATGAAACCCTCTCTACAAGCCGCTCAAAGCTCAACTCACGGACACCTCGATGCACGGGAGGGCTGTTGCGCGCCCTTCTCCGTGCACCGTGTACCTCTCCCCGCGCGCCCCGAGTCTCCTCAGGCCCGCCAGGGATATTAAGGCCCTCTGACCGGGCCTGAGCTCGAGCGAGTCTACCTCCCGGAGACCGGCAGCAGTGCACTCGTAGATCGGGAAGGTGCCGAGCTTCCTGATCCTCACAGCATTTTCCTCGACTCTTATCTCCGCGTGCTTCCTGTGAGTACACCCTTCCGGCGCGTCATCCCGAGGACAGCCCCAAAGGCACTCGATGTCCTTGAACAGGTATAGCGTCTGCCCGCCCTCGTCCTTCACGCAGAGGTGGCTCGGCTCACTCGGGTCTGCTGGGTCGCAACGACCGAGGATGAAGACCACAGGGGTTGACGTCACTCTGTAGTGGAAAACGCCGACCGAGAGCGACTTAACAGGAGTAGGGGGCTGTGGAGGAGGCTGCGGGGGAATCGGGGCTCCTCCTCTTCGAATGATCTCTCCCGAGATCATGTCTCTCCCCCCTCTTCTAATGATCTCTTCGGCGATCATGTCTCTCAGTGTGTTAACCGCGTCGGTGAAGCCTCTGATGTCTGCGTTGATTCTCGTGATGAAGTTAATTATGTATCCTTGAAGTTCTCTATTCTCGCATATGCGTAATTCCATCATGTGGATGTCCTCGGAAGTTTTCTCCTCTAGGAAACTGTAGAGGGTGTCAGCGTCCTCTCTTAGTTTTTTCAGGTAGGTTTCCAGGGTGTTAACGCTGATGGGAAAGCTTTGGGAAACAATGCTGGTAAATGTTTGGGAAATGACGTCGACAAATGTGTGGGCTTTTTGAATGGCGCTGAATATCTCCCTCATTGGAAGGCATCTTTCGGTCATGCCCAATGCATCGCTAAAGTCTCGTTCAGTGCGATTGAGAAACTCTCTTAGCCTTCCTAAATTCTCCCATTCTTCATAGAGCTTTTCCAAGATTCCTTCATCGGAGCCACTCATCACTATAGCACTTTCTTTAAGCATATACTTAAGCTTTTTCAAGAAGATATCTTTGGTTTAGTTCAACCGGTTCTCGCGTGACTCAAAAACAACCTTTTCCATACGCTCTTTGTGCGGTCACGGCTAGTGACTAGAGGCGTAACGCCGGTCTTGAGGAGTTTCCTCATGTGGCTGAAGCAAGGGGTGTACACTGCTCTGGGAAACACGCTATTGAACCTCTTCGACGGCTTTTAATAGAAGGACGGGGGGTTTAATTTCGATGAGTCAGGAGGGGGCGCGATCCGCTGTGCGGCCGGGTCGCTTGCTTCTCGGAAGCATTGTAGCAATTGCTATCCACGTGCTGTTCGACTACCTGGGTCCCGCAGGTGAGCTCCTCGCCGGTTTCGTTCCAGGCTTCGCATTCGCGTCCTCCTACTTGGAGAGCATAGTGATGAGCGTTGTGGGGAGCCTCGTGGGGGACGGTATCTCCGGGCTTATAGTTCTGAGCTTGCTCAAGGCGTCCGCATCAATGCTCCGTCTTCCGGAGTTTATCCCGGAGCTGGGTAGCGCGTTCATCCTGTTCTGGGTCGCGAAGGGTATGGTCCTCTCGTCCATAGGAGCACTCGCGGGCTTCAAGCTAGCTACTGCGCTTCGGCGCTCAGTGAAGGGCCCCTCATCTGACCTTTAGGCCTCGCACGAGCCCCTTCTCGTGCAGTGCGTGCCAGAGCCTTTAACAGCGCTCCTACGACTCTTCAAAAAAATTATAAACATCTAAGCTGAGTATGTTACGGGAACATGCAGAGTGTTTGCCCCGTCTGCGGCAGGCTAAACCCGGAGAGCGCGAGGTTCTGCCTGTACTGTGGGGGCAACCTGAGCATCAGCGAGACGAGGTACATTTACCCCGAGGAGTACGAGCACCCTTTGGACAGGGAGGCGCAGAACTTCATAGATTCGACTGTATTCCTGCCTGCGCTTATGAAGCTGGTCTCAAACCTTGTAGCTTCGTTCCAGCGAATCGCCGCGATCGGTCACTACGTCAAAGTGAGCGAGAAGAACTACCCACGCGTTCACAGGCTCGTGCTGGAGTGCGCGGAGAGGCTTTCGCTCCCTAGGCTCCCGGAAGTCTACGTCTCAGGGAGGCTCCCTGAGGGCTGGAACGCCTTCAGCATTGGATCCGATGAGAAGCCTATCGTTGTCATTGGTAGCGAGGTTGTCTCGAACCTCGAGGATGATGAGTTGAAGTTCGTGATCGGGCACGAGTTCGGGCACATCAAGAGCAACCACTTGGTGTACACTACGGCGCTTTATGCTCTCGCGAACCTCGCGAGCCTAGGTCTCCCAGACTTACTCGGGCTACCGGCCTATATCGTTGGGAACGCACTTCTTAAAGTTGCCTTGAGTAAGTGGTTGCACGCTGCAGAGTTTACATGTGACAGGGCTGGCCTTATCTGCTCGGGCAAGCTGGACGCGTCTCAAAAGGCGCTCCTAAAGGTTCACCTTCGCTCAAAAGACGTGAGCGAGGTTGATGTCGATAGCTATGTGTCTCAAGTGGATAAGGAGGTAACGTGGAGCATTCTAGTTAAACTGGCCGAGCTCGAGCAATCGCACCCGTTTGTGCCGTACCGGTTGCGGGAGCTCAAGACGTTCTACAACTCGCAGGTTTTCCATGACATTATTGCCAAGCTCAACTCAGCCGAGTCGGGTCAAACGGTACCCGTGTTCGCGAACCGGGTGTACTACGGTGGTCTCCCGTACCGGAAAGGTAACTGGTTGGAGAGAACAGTCTACCTCCCAAGGGAGGTGAAGTCCGCCAACCTCTCGTTCAAGGCTGTCCCCATCAACGACCCGTGGATCGAAAGGCACGCAACCCTCGAGCTCAACGGTTACAGGGTTTTAGACGACGCGCGGGTTAAAGTGCGCGAGGGGGTAGCGTGGAGTGGGATGTGACGCCCGTCGTCAAGCTGGGTCCTAATACTCTGAGGTTTCACATCGACAGCGCGGGGTTCAGGTGGCGGGTGTCGGCCACCCTTAGGCTCGGATGAATCCTATAGGCACGATACTCAGGGGGTCTCGCTATGAGAGGCGCGCTCAACTCGTTTGCTGTTAGGCTGGCTGAGCTGGGCTCAACCCTCCTTTTCGTCGTAGCCGTGGCGGACTTCGTAAAATCCGTGGTAGTGGCTCTAGCTGTCCTCGGCATGTTCTCGCTTGCAACGAGCCTTCTCTTCGGCCTGTTCGGTGAAGGCGCGTACATTATCGGTTTGGCCCTCTCCGCGGGCATGGCCGTTGCAGCTGTATACTCTCTGGTTATAGCTTATATCTCCAAGAGGCGGCTTAGAGAGCTTAACAATGGGACATTAACAGTTGAAGGTAAGAGAAAAATGCTCAAAATAGTTTTGCCCGACCTGGCGATATCGCTCCTTGTCCAGAACTTTTTATCGGTGATAGGTCTTTCCCTGATCGTGCTCGCCCTGCTTATTTACGAGCCTAAGGCGATGCCCGAGCTTTAGAGCCTCATCTTTGCGGTTGGAAAGCAAGGTTAGTCCCCACTTGAGAGTGCAAGCGTAGTCTGTGAGGAGGGCTTATTCTCGAAAAAGTTTAAAAATGCGTTTTTCAGAGATTTTTTGTATGAAGTTGCCAACCATCAAGTTACCTGAAGAGCTTGTGAAGGATATTATTAAAATTGCCGCGGGGGCCGCTGCAGGTGCTTCAACCACCTATCTTATAATGAAAATTAAGGATGGGAAGAAAAGAGAGCTCACCCGCAAGGAGCTCGAACAGCTTGAGAGAGAGGTTTACGAGCTTTACTCGAGAGGGATCATAAAAGAGGACAGCTTCAATAGAATTACGAGGGCGATAGCTGCTCTCAAGTCCTGAGCAGTTTTCCTCGAAAAACTTAAGTATATTTTTTTCGGTAATCCCATTAGAGTTATGGTTCAAGAAGTTAGAAGCTTGAGGCAGTTGAGAGAGTTTTTAAACCGTACTTACCGGGAACTCGTGGAGATACGGAGTAGAGCCGAAGAAGGGGGGCTAGTAAGGGATATATACTCGATGGTTAGGCGCGCTAATACTAACGTTCAATTGGTTCTTGGCGAAATCACTGGCAGGATACGCAACGAGCGCTTGAGGGAAGCTCTCGAAGACTTGGTGAGTGAGCTGGACACACTCTATAAGTTGTTAGACGATAGAATATCAGAGGACCCGGCCTTCACTTCTCTGAATTTAAGTGAGAGTAGGGATCTCAGAGACAGTTTTATACTCGCAGCCAAGAACATCATTGACCTCATCGAAGGCTTAATAGACTCGCTAAATATGATTATAGAAGTGCTTAGCGAAGAGACTCAAAATCAAATCTTTTTGGAAACGGAGAGTACGCCCTCCGCGTCTCCCTCTTCAATAACTGTCACCCGTGAAACGGAGACAAAGATCCCGAGTCAGAGCTTCATTGTCTCGGTTGAGTACAGGGGCGAAAGGGCTACAATCTCAGGTGTTGCTTCCTTTCTGCTTGGAAGAGACGGGGACACGAACAGGCTTGTGATCTACGAGCTCGACGCTGATACCTACCAAGGGGTTCTCTCGCTGATACAAGAGCTGAATTCCGCGGCAGGAGAGTTTAAACGCGACGTTGTCGTGAAGCATAAGAAGGGAACACTGTATGTATTCGGAAGTACTGTACCGCGGACCGTGTCGAGGGAGCAGATAGGAGGCCTTCTTAGCGAGATAGACAGTAGCT
This sequence comes from Infirmifilum sp. NZ, assembly GCF_022693705.1. Classification (NCBI taxonomy): domain Archaea; kingdom Thermoproteati; phylum Thermoproteota; class Thermoprotei; order Thermofilales; family Thermofilaceae; genus Infirmifilum; species Infirmifilum sp. NZ. The sequence continues at coordinate 1,810,473 of NZ_CP094288.1, read as the reverse complement.
CAATCCTCCTTTTTGATGTGGGCAAGAACGCAACCGAAATTTCTCACAGCGGTGGGGTTGCTAGATTTCCCGGTCAGCGCTCCGGCAACTACGTTAAAGTTTTCGGAGAAGTAAGGGTAAAAGTGGCTGGCATGGAGGAGCCTATTATTTTGAGGCGTCTGGGGTAGCCCCCTTTCCTAAGTGTACGCTTTCATCGAGTGAGGTTTATAGCATTGTTTATTAGACACCGGTAAAGAACTAATGATTAGATCGTTAGGAAGGTGGTAGGGTTGTCCGCGTGGCTCCCTCTAGGCGCGTTTGCCGCCGGGCTTCTGGTTGGGCGGAAAAAGGGCTCTCGAACTGTTCTGGTCCCGCCTCGGGTTACATTCATACCTTTAGGCCGGGAGGTAGAGAAACCACCCAAACTCGAGGATGTAAGGAAGCAGGTCTATGAGACGGCATTAAAGCAATACGGGCAGGTGGATGCCGCGACGCTGGATGCTGTTGCACGTGAGATCTGGGAGTACTCGATGCTCATGTGGTACAGGGACTACTACATGCAGAGAATAAAGGAGGTGAGTAAGGCTTTCTCGGAAAGGCGCATCTCCAGGGGAACATTCACGATGCTCGTGAACTACTATAAAAGGAGACTCCTTGAGATAGAGCTTAAATCGCATGAGTTGGGTGGCCGGATGTGAGCTTTACTGATAGGCTGAGGAGGTATCTTGAGCTTAAGCGACGCATAAGAGAAGAGCTCGGTTTAATTTTAAAAAGTTCCGTGTACGATCTCGTAGAGATTTTCGCCGAAGAGCCTGAAAAATTAGAAAGGTATCAAACCTCGTGGAAGAAGCTAAAAGAGGAAGTCCCCAGCTCGTCTCTTCATAGGAATCACGAGCAAGAGCTCCTTGCCTTACTCAGGGAGGTTGAGGCCAAACTAAAAAGGGTTGCGCAGCTTTTGGAGGCAAAACCGGAGGTGGAGGTGGGGTACAGTAGCGGAGAGGTGGTCGTTTACCCTGGGGACGAGGCCACACTTCGGGTGCTTGTGAGAAACCCCTACTGGAGGCGGGCGACAGTGGATGTGAGGGTGGAGGCTGGGGGCGGTGTCGAGTTTGATAGAGGCAAAGTCTACGAGGGAAGAGTTGAGCTAGCTCCGGGAGAGGAGAAAAGCCTAACGCTCAAGGTTAAGGGGCTGAGCCCAGGTGTGACCAGCCTCAAAAGCGTCTCCGTGAAAGCTGTTTTCGAGGGTGGTGAGGAATTTTCGAAGAGTTTTGAGGGCGTGAAGATCATTGTGAAGAAACTTCCGGAAATCAAGGTCGAGAGAAAGGTCGAGAGAGGGGCTGTCAATGGAGTGGACGGGTACCGTGTAACTGTGACTGTTGAGAACAGGAGCGACGACTATGTGGAGCTCAGGGCTAGGGAGAGCCTGCCGCAGGATCTGCTTCTCCAACCCGGGGTAGAGGTGGGTTGGCAAGGGCGCTTAGGTCCCGGGGAAAAAGCGACCTATGAGTACTTTCTGAAGGCTCCGCCGGAAGAGCTAGAGCTACCACCCGTGGTGATAGAGGTCCTGTTGGGCACTAGCATCAAGCCCTACCAGTTTGACTCGACGATCGTTAAGCTGAAGCCTCTGAAGCCTGCCGGCGAGGGGAAGCCTACACTCGCTGAGCACGGTAAGGTTGAGGGCAAGGAAGAGGGGGTGGTGGAAGAGAGAGCTTCTCAGCTAGAGTTTTCACCAGAAAACCTCATGTCAGAGCTCGCTAAAGCGGGTGTGAGCGCTTTTCTAGGATACGTCATTGGTTCGGGCTTCGTCCCCGAGATAAAGAGGATGCCGAAGCAGGTGTTTATTCACCAAGATCTACGCTGGAGTACTAGGAAGATAGGCGATGAAGAAGTAACGGTGATATTTGAAGACCCGGAGACCGTTGTCGTCGAGGATCGTGAAGATTTCATCCAGATAAGGCCTGCAACGGTGTCGGAGATCGTAGCGTCCACCACAGCGAAGCTCGCGTGGATCCTCGAGAGAGAGTTCATAAACTGGGTGATAGGCTCCAGTAAAAACCTTGAGGAAATGGGAAGAGTTAAGGTGGAGGAGCCTAAGCCACTCTTCAACCTAAGCGAGTTTAAAAAGGAGCTGGAAAAAACCGGTGTTCCCGTCGACGAGCAGCGGCTTAAAGAGCTCCCCTCTAACTTGTACACAGTTATCACTGTTGGTGGAGGTGTTTTAAGGAAAGCGACTGTGAAGGTATACGTGTTTTCGCTCGCCCGAGTCAGCGAACTCTACAGAAACCTTGTCGACCACAGGCCTCTCTCGCTTGCTGAGGCTCGTGAAATGATAAAGGGGATTAATGTGGAGGATGCGGAGGAAAACATCATAATATTTGCGTCTCCAACAGGCTGGGATTCGCCGTCTACAACAGAGGCTAAGCGAGACCCTAACCCGCACAAGCACACTGTGCTCGTTGACTTGAAGACAGGTGAGCTCTTCTACAATGCTGCAAAGCCTCTCCTTAAAACGCTTGTTGACACTATTTTCACCGGTTTTTCACTCACCGCGGCACCCATCGAATCGGAGGATGTCGACAAGTACGCGTCCCTCTTGCTTAGGGGGGTCATTGATGAGAAGAGCTTCCTTGAGGAAGTTCTGAAGCATGCGAAGACTGCACGGAAAGCAGAGAGTTCAGGGGAAAAAGTGCTTGAGGAAGGTTGAAAGGTACCTTTTGGCCCTCGCTCTGGCAGCGTTCAACGATGCATTGGACATGCTTGCTATCTTTCAGCCGATCGAAACGCTCTTAGACGTAGCCACAGCGTTTGCGATTATGAGGTTGCTACAGGGTAGGTTCAGCCTTTGGAGGCTCTTAATCCTGCTCTTTGACTTACTGCCTTTCTTCGATGTAGTACCTCTCTGGTCGCTGTATGTAGCTTACATTATTATGAGGGATAGGGAGTTTTGGGAGGGGCTTGTTCAGCTCATCGTCAAATAGGCCTTAAGTATTCATCCACGAACCGTTCGTAGAATTCCTCAATGTTGTGGGCTCCGATGTGTGTAGCCTCCTGAAGGTGTTCCAGCGCGTGCTTATTGTTCTCCTCTTCGCTGTCTACGGTTTGCGAGAGAAGCGCTACAATGTCGTAAGGGCTCAGCTTCAGCTCTGGTTTGTTGTAGATAAGCCCGTTTATCATTCTTGTTGCTTTAAGGGACTCTCTGAAGCTCGAGTAGATCTCACCTCTAAAATCCTCATCAGAAAACTCGCGGGCGTTCTCTTCCACTTCCCTGTATAAACTCTTGAGCCTTTCTACCGCCTCATGGTTGAGGGTGAAACTTCGACTGCCTATAGCTACGCTGAGCGCAACGCGATCAGCTATGCCAGTGTAGCCGAGGTTTCGGAGTGTGTTTGTAAACGCTATGTAATCTTTCCCGATGTTCCCGCCGACCTCAAAGAGAATCGAGTACAGCACCAGGAGCCTTGGATCTACGCGAGAGTAAGTTGAGCCTAAGTCATATTTTATCTCAGCAACGATGAAGTTTTGGTTCCAATCTGTGCGAACGCGCGCTTCCTTTACTGGCGTTTTAAAAACTAGGTGCTTAAGCTGCGTCGCGTCGGTCTCTAACACTTCTCCTATAAGCTCGGGGAACTTGTGAAAGTATGCGCGCTCTCTCCTGACATCTACTGCATCGATGAATCTCAAGATGGCTACAAGTTTTCGCATTTCCACGTTCTTTTCCATGCGCTTATCCATCTTTTCCACCTCTCTGACTTTCTCGAGCTCAGTCTTTGAAGAGTGGTACTCGGCTAGCGTGGCTAGAGCTTTTATCAACTCTTCATTAACCTGTCCGATATTTCTACTCAGAATTTCATTCGTGAACCAGGATGAGTTTAAAACTGCTCCGCTTATCCACGAGTGGAGCGCTCTCACAACGCTCTCCGTAGCCAGCTTTAGGGCTTTTACGTGGAGCGGGAAGTCCCCACCACTAATAGGGTAGGGCAGAAATAGATCTTCACGGTAGCATAACCTGCTTTCATCAAGGCAGAATGTTTTTCTAATGTTGCTTTTAAACTCCCACCTCATTTTAGTGAGATTTTTTCTGAAGGACTCTGTAGATGTCTGCTCTACATGTTTTAAGTCCACGTTTATACGGTCGAGCAGTTTTAGGGATGTGCACATGCCGATGTCGTGCAGGTAGCCAGCGATCTTGAAAAGCCTCAGCTCTTCTGAAGTTATGAAAGGGCTGTTTCTAGCATAAGAGGGAGGGGTAAACGAGTGGAATGCCTCAATGTTTTTTGCCACGAATTCCCCATGGTCGGAGCCATGTTCAGCGAAGTGAGGGAAATTCCTCGCGAAAGTGAAATTGCTGCTCTTAGCAATATTTTGGGCAAGACCAACCAAACTCCCGAGGAGCTCAAACAAGGGATCCACATTAAAATACTTAGGTTTTTCAAAATTTATTCTTTTTCTCATGGTTTAAAAAAGCTGTTTATCTGAAAGAAAAGATTTTTCTAAGGCACAGAAGGATGTAACCGCGACTGGGGTAAAATTCACATCCTATTCGTAAATTGCGCTGATATCGGGTATTACCATTCGGAGGCTTCCGATGTATGCTCGTGCTTCCATCTCGAGCACTAAGAGCCCCTCTATACTCTCTGGGAGATTAAAGTTAACTATGTGTTCGGTGAATACATCCTTTTGCTCTGTGGTTGGGAAGATCGCCGAGTAAGCTGTCCACCCTTCCTCGAGAAGAACCGCGCCATCCCTCACGAGGTACAACTTTAGCGAAACGCTCCCCACGAAGTTCGAGGCTGTTACACTGATCTTCCCCTTGGCCCCAACTATCTTCGAGATCCTTACCGGTATACCTCTTTTTGTCCTGAAGGATCTCGGACCCTTGATGCCGTCTAAGTCGTATACAACGTTCGTCATAAAGGGAACGGTAACCATCGTTTTTAAAGTATCAAGGATTTGTATTAAAATCTAGCGGTCTTTACTCTCAGTAGCTAGTACGACCAAGCACTGTTGCTATTTCGCATTATTTTCCCAGCAGTTTCCTTATCTCTTCGCTGATGTACTGCGCGTAAAGCTGGTACTCGTCAGCGGTTATGAGGCCAGCCTGGTAGGCTGTCTGCGCAAGTTGCAACTTGTTGAGAAGCCCCTTTATTTTATCCCTGGTACCGAAGGCTAAGCCTGCCAACGCTCCAACTAGGATTCCTGCACCTGCACCGATGAGAGCTGCCACGAGCTGGGCGTCGAGGTCTTCTCGTGCTGTTTTTGAAGGTCTCTGGGCGATTTTTACCAGTTTTTCGTTAAAGGTGGGTGGAATTTCGGGCACGTCGATCCTGTGCTTCCCAAGCTGCCTTACTGCTTCTCTCAGGTTTATTAAGCCGTGCCCTTGCCTGTACTCTGGAGCGCCAGTGTCTCTGGCAGTCCCGGCGAGCGCGCCGTATACGAGCGGGTACCTCTCGGAGTAGTTGTCTAGGCCGAGTTCCCGGAGCCTATTCAGTAGCACTGCTGCGGCACCGCTCGCATGGGGGGCAGCCATGCTCGTCCCAGCCATAGCCACGTGGTGATCGTCGATGATCCACGCTGAAAGCTTACTCTTATAGTACTCGCTGATCTGCGTTGTGAGGGAAGATATGATGTTGTCCTGAGGCTCAGCATCCTGCGAACCCAGACCACCGGGTGCGGCGATGTTCGGCTTCAGCTCTCCAACCAGCATCTTCAGCTCCTCGCTTCCGCTACCGCTGTAGGGGGCCACCCGCCCGCCTTTGTCGGTAGCGGCCACGGCGATAACTCCTGGAACCAGCGCTGGGAAGTCGATCGTTCCGGGTTCCGGGCCCGCGTTGCCAGCCGCCGCGAAGAGAAGTCTTCCTTTCTTAGCTTCGCTGTTGAGGAACCTGCCCAGCTTGTCAAGGATTACGGGGACATAGTTTGTTGGGAAGCTGATGCCGAAGCTCATGTTGACTACATCAGCTTTAGCCTCGCTGGCAGACCACAGGTATGCGGCTATGATGTCGTCAGAGAAGCCAAAACCGCTACTAGTTAGGGCTTTCGCGTTGATTATTTCGGCCTCGGGCGCAACCCCGCGGTATACTGTGTGGCTGCTGGCTATTATCCCCGCTACGTGCGTGCCGTGCCCGTTATAGTCTGCAGGCGGCTCCGGGGTGAAGCTCTTCTCTTGCACGACCCTGCTACGCAAATCGGGGTGGCTTTTGTCTACTCCGGAGTCTATGACTGCGACTCTCACGCCCTTCCCGGTGAAACCGCTCTCCCAGGTGTAATCACCGCCTATTAGCGGAACCGAGACGTTTAAACTGGCGTAAGCTACAGGTGCTTTCTCTACAGCCTCCACGCTCCGGGGTAAGCTGTCGAGGTAGCTCTTTAGATTTCGGGGAGATAGCAACGCTGACAGCACACCTAGGGGGCCGAAATAGTGTATGGGCCTAAGGTTGAGGCTTTCGGCTAGAGACGGTTTTATCCCGACGGCCTCCGCGATGTCCACTCCTCTTGGCTTCGAGTTGAACGATGTGACGTGGACTTCGCTGGTGATCGCCTTTACGTGAATTAGAACCCGGGAGTAATCGCTTCCACTGGATAGTACATTAGGATCAATAATCATTCTAATTCATCTGAATTCAAGTCTGCTTGATTGTTTAATGAGCTTTTCGCTTAGGGATTTGAGACAAGATTAATATTAGCTGAGAGTTGCTTCGGGAACCTCTTCGACATATTCAATGTTTTCATTCAGAAGAATCCTGACTAAATCCTCCGCTGAAACCTCCGCTGAGGCGGTATTCAGCTCGGGAAAGACGTGCAGATAGTTGACGCCCTCGATGATGCTTACACCTTCTTTAAAGTGTATGAAGATCCGCTTACCTGCCAACGCTTTGATACGCTCTGCGGCTTCCTCAAGAGAGGACACCCTTAGCTTTTCGATTATGCGTTTCTTCCGGACGTCGTCTAATAGTTCTAAAAAGCCAGTTAAGCTCAGGCATATCAGATCTCCTGCCATGCACATCCAAATTCACTCAGCGGGGCTTGAATTTATACCTTCCCGTCTCCTGATAAAAAAGTATATTTAGAAGAGTCAAGAGTATTCTTAGGTGGTCTTTGTGAGCATAAAGCTACTACTAGCTGTCATCTTCCTCATCCTTTCAATTGGTGGCTTATACCCGTGGGTTATCTCTAACTTCGCGGCACCGTTCCCCACTCTCTCGCTTGTGTTTTTGGCTCTTGGCGGCTTTCTCCTAGCGGACTGGCTAAAGCAGAAGGTGACGAGTAGAGCACGGAAGAAGTTTTCTGTTCCGACTCCCTTGGGCAACGTAAAGGTCGACCAAGAGAAGGTTGTTGTGGGGGGGCTAGTTGGGGCGGCTATAGCTGGAACTCTGCTGGCGGCGTACCTTGAGGGGAGGAAGAGAGAGGCCACTGCGGAGGAGCTTCGGAAAATGGAGGAGGAGCTTGAGGAATTGCTCCTCACGGGGAAAATCGACTACAGTAGCTACTCCGAGTTGAAGAAAAAGATAGCCGCTCTGAAGGTAAGGCAAACTCAATAATTTAAGGTCGGTCGCGTCATTACACTCCTAAAAATTTCCAATGAATCTGAGAAATGTTTTTAAGTAAGTTTTTAAAGTAACAATTGGTGCAGATAGTTGAGTAGTGAGGAGATCGACTGGGGGAAGGTAAGTAAGGTTCTTGTTAAAACTCTTGGAACCGAGGCTGCCCGGGGCCTCCTATACGCATTTATGTCGCAGACAGCATACCCGCTTCTGGTCAACGCTGTCGCATCACTAGCAACTCGTGTTCAGAAAGGCGAAATGTCTGAGGAAGAGGCTATCAGGGCGCTCAGGGAGGAGCTGAATAGACTTAAAGCCCAGGGCGCGATCCCTCAGCAACCGCCGCCTTCAAGCGAAGCCGACCTTGAGAGGAAAATAGCTGAGATCCTTGAAAAAAGGTTGCCACAGTTGCAACCTGCTACCCCACAGGCACAGCAAGCCCCGCAGTTAGCAATGCCACAAGCTCCTCAAGCTATGTCTCAACCGCAGGCGCAGCCTCCAGCCCTCATCTCGACGGAGCTTAAGGAGATTGAGGGCGAGCTACAGAACCTCAAAAGCATCCGTGCCGAGATAATGAGGAAGCTTTACACTACAACCGATGAGAAAGAGAGAGATATTCTTTCAAGGAACTTAAACGATGTTGAGAACAAAATCAAAGAGCTGGAATTGAAGAGAGAGAGAATGTACTTAACTATGGCAAGGGCCTGATAAACTCAAGGACTTTGTATTTTACTTAACCTTGACATCGAGAAGTATTGTTAAATGACTAATCTTAAACTTGCATAATAGTAGATATATACTCAGTGTTTATACACAAAAATACGTACAGTATCTATCCTAAAAATCGTTTACTTCGCTTGTTTCGGCTTCATGAAGCCGTTAAGGTAAGAGCCTAGCGCGCCACCAATAGCCATGATAACGGCTCCTTTAATAGCGAGAACTATTGGGATTAGAGCCAATATCGGGATTAAGGATGCGAAGGGGCCTAGATATGGACCGAGTATTGGTAGGAGCAGTATTATTAGAATGCCGAGAGCAAGCCCCCCTAGGAGGCCTGCGATGAAACCGGCGAGTGCTCCTTTCCCGATATCATTGCCAGCTATGAAACCGGTAACTAGTCCAGCTATTAGGTCTCCAATTATCTGTAAATTCCCGAGAATCGATTCGAGAAGCGCGCCGACAAGAATGGCTAACAGCATGCTTCCCATACTATTCATTTATTTATGAAACTTATACTTAAAAAGTTATCGATGCGAGCCTACTTGTGATCCTCAAACTCCTCCGGGGAAAATTCACCCAAAATCTATGGGCTCTTCCTGAACACGAGTACCCTTTTTGAACCTTGTGATAAATACAGAGGTAATCAGTACTATAACGAGTGTTCCCAAACCGCCGAAGATCGTTTCAACACGTTTTCCTTTAACAACGACGATTTCCCAGCTCGTTACCACATCAAAGCTAGCAACACTAACAGTTACATTATGATACGAAGGTATAAGCAAATCTTGGTACAAAAACACAAAATAGGTATCATCATTTGAGCGCGACAAATAGGGTGACCCGGTGAGATTTGACGAACTACTAGGTTTAATGCCGCGAATAATTATTAAGAATGGAAATCCCGTGATCACCTCGGGCGGTTTGGCTATCAGGTTGTAAACCCTAATACCGTCCAGGCAAATTTCAAGTTCACCATTTCCAAGAGATTCGTCAAATAAGCTCTCAAAATCTTTAAGGGTAATCGCGCCCTGCTCGATATCTTTCTCGATACGGGAAGCTCCTGAAGTTTGCAGGTGGGCTAAGCCTAACGGCGTCAGGTTTACATCTACTTAGAGGGTCGTCTACTCCTTCCCGGTGAACTTCTTTTTGAGCTCCTCCTCGAGGGATTCTATTTCTTTCGTCAACTCCTCTATTTTTTCTTCTTTCTTCCTCTCCACGGTGCTTTCACTGGTCTTACTTCTTCTTTTGCTCAGAGGCACGGCCAGAAAAGACACCGCAACAATGAGCGCTACCGCCACCGTTAGCGGCCAGTTGACTTCAGTCCTGTACGCGCTAGACAACACCATAGGACCGTTCACCGCAGGGCTACGCCCGAGGTTCCTCCCGAAAGGGTCTAGATAGCCCTCGAACACCTTTCTCATAAGGCCTCCGAGTATTGGCTCATCTTCCCGCGGGGATATCGCTGACCCTTCGCTCAGGAACTCGCAGTTCCCGTCTACACAGACGTAGTACTCTGGTGACCCGAACTCTGCCTGGAGGATTACCGGGCCGTCTACCTTGAGCGCGAGGATGGGGGTGCTGGGAGGCTGGATGCTACTCCTCAGAACCCTCCAGCCCTGGAACCTGTACCTAGCCTTCCCGTCGGGGCTGTAGTAGTAGCCGTCCTTGAGGCCCTCCAACCCCACCCTTGCTTCATCGCCACTGCGGTACCAGCCTGAGCCGAACACGACCCCAAAGTCGCTCCGCACCTCAACCCTGTACTCCCGCTCATACCTAGCCTCTATGCTGAGGGGTGAGTTGACGGCCTTGGTTATGAGCCCGGAAGTCTCTCCGGTGGACCACCCGAGGAACCTGAGCCTCTCGTAGTCGCTGACCTGTATTGTCTCGTTCGCCCTTAACGTGGCCACAGAGCCCTCGCGGTACCAGCCCGACCCCGAAACACCCCTTGAAGCCTCAGGCGGGCTCGCTACAACGCTCACGTAGTGCTCTGTCACCCTCGTATAGGACGCGGTGATGCTCAAGGGGGTCTGGATCGTAATGTACCTGCTACGCTCGCTGGACCCGTCGCTCCACCCCGTGAAAGCGTAGTAAGTTCTGGTGGTTGACAAGGAGCTCTCAAGTGCCCTCTCCGGCACGGTTACGCTCAGCGTGTCTCCCTCCCTGACCCAAGTAGAGCAGGGCGTTCTGCACGACGCCCCTCCGACGGTGATTTCCACGCCTGAGGGGGAGGTATCGGTGCGCACGAGGAACTCCCTGTAGTAGCGGAACACAGCCTCTCCCCCCGCGCTGGCGGAGATAGTGTCCCGGTCGACGCGGTACCTTGTTTTCTCATCGACGTCTACGACGGGCTGCACGCCGACGCTAACATTCGCGCCGCTGACCCTGAACACCTGGCTGTTCCCCCCGCGGACGTAACCCACCGGCTTGCCGTCGATACTCAGCTGGACGCTGTACGACGAGGGCAGGCCCTCTACCCTCACCGTCACCTTGGGGACGGGCCAGAGGTACACGATGTACCAGGACGGCGCGGCGCTGTAGCTCGGGTTGAGCCAGTGGGCCTCCTGGCTCGTGTAGCGGGTTGGAGTGGGCTCCCACCCGTAGACCGGCTTGTCGGAGTAGACGTGCACCTCGTCGAAGTAGCCGCCGCCTGGCTTGAACACGTCCCTGAACTTCAGGACGCCGTCATCCTCGCTGTAGTAGCTCGACCAGGAGAAGTAGAAGCCCACCGCGACGTAGACCTGCCTCGAGGAGTCGCTGGCCCCGTAGCCGAGAAGCTGAGCCTGGCTGAGGGCGAACATGCCTGTGACCCTGTTTAGGAGGCCGCTGTACCAGTATGAGGGGTCTGGGTCGAAGCACTGGGCGCGAAAAGTAGCCCAGTCCAGGTCGACGGGGGTGAACCACGCTGTAACCTCCGCGTACCTGCTGTCGACGTGGAGTCTGATCTCGTTGCCCCGATAACGGGTAAAGGAGGGGCAGCTTGCCGGCTGGCCCATAGCTGTAACTAGGAGAAAGTGCATAACGAAGAGGAATATGACGAGGATGAGGCGCAAATTTTTTCGCCATGCCTCTGTTAAGGGTCGCAAAAATTGCTATTTAATCTTTCTGGGGCAGGCTGTCTTCGGAATTTGTTTGTGCGCCAGTTGCTTGGACGTGTAATTCCTTTAGGCTTGAGGTCAATACCGGCAGAACGGAGTTGATCTTTCTTACGCCTATCAGTTTCACACCTGCCGACCTTCACAGACTCTCTATCTTTTTTGAAGTAGATTTTAGGATTTAATGAATGAGCTTATATTTGGTAAATTGCCTCTGCTCTGGGGGAGTTCCGGTTTTTGAACTTACTATTTTTGGGGGCGGGGTAATGCTTAAATTTTTATATTGAACTGTAATAAACATGGCGAGGGAGAGCTTAGTTCTCCCTAATTCCCTGCTAGCTTACGAGGACGACGTCGTTGAACGCGCAACCTCTATAATCTCAAACAAGTTCAGAGCTGTTTTAATGGAGTACCGGGAGCTTAAGAGCAGGCTCAGGGACCTGGAGAGGAGGGGGAGAGAGGCGAAGAAGAGGATAAGAGAGATCGACGAGCTGTCTAATCGCTACGTGCAGGAGCTCGCCACGGCGGAGACTTACAGGCTTTTCTCAGGTTTGGTTGGGGCTTTGTTTTTACTGCTGACACTGCTATTCATGGCGAGCAGGGCCGCTGATGTTGGCGTTTTCATGTTCTTGGTTTCATTAATAGCCTTGGTGTATGCATTCTCTCAGCATTCTAGGGTGCTGAGCATCCAAAAAGAGTTAGTGAGGCTGAAGAATGAAAAGGACGCGTTAAGTAAGACTCTGGATAATATTTTCAGAGAGATCGGGGAGCTGGGGAAGAGGATAAGGAGTTTCAGCGTACCGGAGGTTAGGGTTGAGGCTTTCAAGGTTTATGTTCCGGTTGGCGTCTACAGGCTGGAAGACGCGGCTGGGTGTGTTATGGTCGCGCCGTGGTCTGAGGGTGAAAGGGTCAGGCTTTCGTACGTTGCTGATAGAAGCGCGCTGTCAGAGGGTTTTGAAAGGCTTCAGGCGGGTGAGGAAATATACGTAGAGGGGATCTTGCGGGAGAAGGACGCGGGCTACAAGGTGTATAGGGCCCTCTCGGAGATGAAGCTCTGGGAGAAGGTTCTCTCCACAAGGAGCCCCGAGGAGCTTCTCAGGGAGGCCGTGGAGGAGGCTACTACGAGGATGCTTTCGTCGATCGAGGAGGAGGAGGTCTTGCTGGGGCTGGAGGGAGCTGGGGAGGATGTGGCGAAGCTTGTGGATAAGGCTCTGGGGGGTGAGGTTAAGCTTCAACCGGGGCTTCCTGAGGGGAGATTTACTAGAGACGACTTGGATAGAGTTGTCGGGCAATTCGCCGAACTCGAGAGCATTGAAGCTACCGTGAAGACTTTAAGGGACATTTCGCGCTTTATCGAGGAGGCTAGGCAGCTCGAGGAGAGGAGCGACATTTACGCGAGCCTTGTGGAGGAGGCTGTCAAGGAGCTTATCGAGGTCACCGTGCCTATGAGCCCGACGCTGCTCATGTTCTGGCACAACGTGATCTTCTGCCCGAGGTGCGCTGAGACGTACATAGACAGGTACATGGCCGAGCTGGATTTCAGGAGGTGGGTTTTTGCTCGGGTTCTGGGTGGCGTTAACGAGGACCCTGACATTGTTAGCCCGTATCCGGTTGCCGCAGAGGAGGTGGGGAAGAGGTGGTCAGAGCTCGTCGAGAAGAGCTACAGGCTTCTCCCCCTACCTGGCGTCTCCAAGAAAGCCGAGCTCAAGGAAATGGAGGAGGGGTACCGGCAGGGTTTGAGGTACTTTTCGCTGGTGGCGACGGGAGCCGACGAGATGATCGAAGTCCGCAAGGAGTCTCTGTTCGAGGAGCCGACTATCAGGTGCGGTCGGTGCGGCTCGGTTATCCCGCCGGGGGAGGGTATCTACATGAAGAGGCTGCTCCTACCCGTGGTGAAGGGCTACATGGGTCTCCTTAACGAGTACGCAGATAAGATAGAGGACAGGGCCCTGGAGCTCGGCACGAAAGTGGTTGACTCCAGAAGGACGAAGGATGAGAGGAAGACGACTGCGGGTATTTACCAGCAGATGGTTCAGATGTACATTCAGAGGAAGCTCGACGCGGAGGCGGAGGTTAAGAGGCTTGAGAAGTACATTGAAGGTCTCAGAAACACCCTCGTGCCGCTGCTCGGAGCCGAGACTGTCGCAACCCTCACAGGTTTCGACACGAGCGCTATCACGAGGATCCTATCCTCAATAGAGGGGGAGAGGTGAGAAGCCCGTGTCCGAGTCCGAAAGGATAATGCAGGCTATCAACACCATGAGGGCGGAGATAAGGGAGCTGAGGGGCGAGGTCCTCACCTTGGAGAGAGCGCTCACCAGCTACCTTGAGAGGCTCGTAAGCATATCCTCTGCGATGAGCGCCACTTTGGGAAACATACACAGCAGGTTGGAGGAAAACAGGCGTGACGTGGCTATCAGGCTCATCTACTTGAAGGCTATGCTACTTTCGATGGAGTACTTGGAGTCTAGCACCAAGCTGAAGAGCATGGAGGAGTATCTCAAGTACGTGGAGGAGAGGCTTAAGGAGGCTGAGAGCGGCTTCAAAGAGCACTACCTGGAGATTATGAGGGCCTACCTTCAAACCGTGGACAACGTTTTCGACCAGTTCGTCAGTATTTCGCAGGATGAGTTCCGCCTCATGGATATGACTCTGAGCTTGATGGAGGACATCAGGAGCATGTACCAACTGCTAGAGCCAGAGTACGTGGACAAGGATATTGTGAGGCTTGCAGTCGAGACCGATATCTCGAGGAGGATTGAGTCGTTAGAAAAGATCAAAGCGGCGCTGTCGAAGGCAAAGGAAAAACTCTCCGAGGCGAGCACGACGTACGAGAGGGTTAGCGGCCAGCTTCTGAGATTCGCCTTTAAGCCGGTCTCCGTCAAGGAGAGGGAGACTGTGCTGTTTCTCCCCGTTACAAGGGTAAGGGTAACGTTCAAGGGTGAGCGGGAAGAGCCTGTTGTCGAAACCTTCGGGCCTAGGCTTGACGAGAACAAGCCGCTGAGCATCGAGGATAGGCTGGTGAGCTACGTTAGCGGCCGGCTCGAGGGCTTTCCGCTGAAGGTGGATACGGATAAAATCAAGTCGAAGCTGAGCGCGCTGATGTCGGAAGCTAAGGAGCCGGACGAGAAAGGCGTTATCGCTAAAATGGTGGAGGGGGTGAGGTAGATGCCTGGTTTGCTGAAGAGGAGGTTCCCAGAGGAAGAGAAGCTGAAGTACGACTCAACGAGGGATATTGTTCACATCCTTGGGGGATACAGGGGCGCTGAACCCATAGTTGCCGTCAGGAAGATCGTGGCCGACTCAGACATCGTTCAACTCAACGATATGATGGCCTTCGACTCGGTAGAAATAAAGGAGGACAGCATAGTCTCGGGGAACATTCTTTCGGGTGGCTACGTGAGCTTCTCGCTGGCCGACGGGAACACCTTCGTGAACGGCGACGTCGGTGCCATGGCCCGTAGCGAGCAGCCGGAGGGCGCTGGGGTGGTGAGGATAAGGGGTAGCGGCACGTGCGTCGTCTACGGCAACATCCTCGCCCGTGAAGTTCACATCGAGGCACCTTCGCTGATCCTCGGGAACGTAGTAGGTCTCACAAACGTAAGCGTGAACGCGCGCTCGATCATACTCGGTAAGCTCGTAGCGGGCTCCCGGGAGGTGAAGGGAGAGGCCGTGATCAAGGACTCTTCTGTCTTCCAGATCTACGTTCACGGCAACTTAACGCTTGAAGGGAACGTTACGGTCTTCATGCCCCTGATCGCCGCTCGCAACGGGGACATATCGGTCAAGTCGGAAGACGTCCGGGTCATGAGCCTGCCTTGCTACTTCTGCAACGATGCTGAAAACCCCTTTTTGTGCGAGCACTACCTGTCCGGTGCTTGCCCCAGAAGGCAGGCTAACTTAGGCTACGACTACTTGAGCAAAGAGTTCGACTTGCAGCGGGCAAGCGCCGACGGATCCTACTACAGCTATATGAGTTGGTACTGGAGAAGCTCCCCTCTAATGATCGTGCAGAACGTTCTATCCAGCAAGTTACTCTACAAGTCTGCTCACATGAAGTTCGACATTGACATGGCGAAAAAGACCGTGAATGGGCATCCTCTCAGCGAACTCCCCAGGAGGGTGATCGAGGAGCTTGTCTCAGCCGCCAAGGGTGGCG
Source organism: Infirmifilum sp. NZ (assembly GCF_022693705.1). Lineage (NCBI taxonomy): Archaea > Thermoproteati > Thermoproteota > Thermoprotei > Thermofilales > Thermofilaceae > Infirmifilum > Infirmifilum sp. NZ. Next base: position 1,794,985 of record NZ_CP094288.1, on the reverse strand, counting down.
CCGCGGAGTCCATTGAGCAGACCCGCAGCATACTCTTCAGCACGATCGAGGAGTTCTTCCAAAAGAGAGGGATAGAGTACAGGAAGTGCCCCCACTGCGGGGCTCCAAACCCCAAGGCGGAAAAGCTCTGCCTGTACTGCGGTAAACGCTTAGAGTGAGACGATGGAGCCACTAAGGCTGACCGAGTACTCCGTAGCGGAGGCGTACAAGCTTCCCGGGAGGGTAGTCAAGCTCAGGGCGTTGAGCGACACCATCTTTGCGACTGTGCAGAGCGGCGGCAGGCTAATGGTTTTCTCGGCCAACGGGGCTTCCCCTAAGTTGCTCTACGAGGCTGAGGCAGGCTACAAGGCGTCTGGAACCTGTAAAGGAAGCTTTGCTCTCGTCTGCACGTCACGGGAAGGCGACAGGGTTGTGTTCCTGAACCAGGACGGCGTAGTTGCGGAGAGGAGGTTCAGCCAGAAAATAGGTCCCGTCGCGTTTAGCGGAGACCACCTCTTCGTTCTCGCGAGGGCTGGTCTCCTGAAGTCCAGCCTTCTCGCGTTGAACTGCCTCGGGGAGGTTGTGGCTGAAAAGCAGCTCAATGTAGTACCGCAGGAACTAGCTTCAAGCGGAAAACTCGTTTCTCTATCAACGGTTTCCGGGCACATAACTTTCCAGCTAGCGGGGTCCCAGCTGGAGGAGGTGTACCGTGACAGTGAGCCTATAGTAAACGAGCTCCGCCTTTTCCTGTTCGGCGCAGATCTCTTGTCGGTTAGGAGGAGAGAGGTCGCGTCGCTCAGTAGAGGGTGGAGGAGAGAGCTACCGTTCAGCGAGCCGCGAGTTGCCCAGCTGGGCGATGCGATTCTAGTTTGGGAGCCCAAGAGCCCTGATTTGCTGAGCTTAAGCGTGCGCGACGGCGCAGTGGTTTGGACCAGTTCTCTAGTGGACCCCGTAGTGAACGTGCTTACAGGTAATGGGCTCGTTTTTGCCTTCCTGCGGAGGCGGTTCGTCGTGCTTGACGGGCTTGGCCGCCCCCGGGACTTCGCTTACCTCCCAGTCCCCGAAGTCGAGGAGGCAGACTTTCTAGGAGAGAGCCTTGTTTTCTCGCTGGTAGACTGGGTGGGGGTAGCCAGGAAAACCGCCATTAATCCTGAGGTGAAGCTGATGCGCCTGCAGAGAATCGGGGGGAGGCCTTTCCTCGAAGCCAAGATCGTTGTGAATACGCCTTCAGGCAGGGAGAGCTTGGAAAGAGTCACTGTTCTCGCCTCGCGTGAGCGTGAAAGCGTAAGCGCGAGGACGGAGGAGAAGGGATTCCACACGCTTCTTATTCCGATCTCCCCGGGTGAAAACACCCTCCGCGTAACCGTGAAGCAGACGGTTGAATTGATGGGGCAAGAGTTCGCTCTCGAATCCTCTCAGGATCTCAGCGTGAGTGTTCCGGAGAGCTTGGGCGAGATTCCCGAACTCGTAGGAAGAATACTGAACCGTCGATTCGCTATTCACGAGCAACTAGGGCAGGGAGGCTTCGCGGCGACGTATAAAGCTCGCGACATACTATCTGACAGGCTTGTCGCCGTGAAGGTTTTTGATCCCATGTACGGCGACCCAGCCACCTTGGTCACAGAGGCGTACCACGCCGCGAAGACAGCTGAGAAGGTGAACAAAGGCGAGAAGGTCGTCGTGGAGGCGCTCGAGGCCGGGAAGTTCACAGTCTCGAGCGCTGTAACTGGGGAGAGCGAGCGTGAGGTCTTTGCGCTGGTTCAGGAGTACGTTGACGGCGGGAGCCTGAGAGGCTTCATCGAGGGCGGCTATCCCTTAAAGCGCCGCCTGGAGGTCGCTACAAGGGTCGCCCACAAGGTAGCTGTTCTGCACGAGCACGGGGTAGTGCACGGGGACCTGAAGCCAGAAAACGTACTCCTGTACTCGAGCATGGAGCCGGTCCTCGCCGACCTCTATACCGCTGTTATCCTCGATAGGTTTGAAACAGCGAGGAGGCTGCTGAAGTTCGCCTACACGCCCGTTTACGCTCCTCCAGAGCTTATGACACAGGGAGTTTACAGCCGAGAAGGCGACGTTTACTCCTTGGCGGTGACTGCCGTAGAGACCATTACCTCCTCACCTCCGAGCCCTCCCAATATCCCCGTGCCTCTGCTCCGCCAGAATCTCCCCGAGGAAACGGTTATTGCTCTCAAAGAGGCCTTAAACAAGGAGCCGAAAAAGAGGCCGAAAGCCTCGGAATTAGAGGAGGCGTTAGCTAAGGCGTTGAAGCATCATAGTAGCTAGCAAGAGCATCGCTAAGGGTCAAGATGAATTCAAAGAACCGCAGAGACTTAAATGAGTTTAAGTCTTCAATGACAGTAAAGAGGGGTGTGTGAATTAAAAAACGTTTTTACTTAACCCTTATCGTATTTTAACTAGGCATTGGACTGTGAAATACCTGTCGAAGGAGAGCCGTGGCTTGGTTTCTGGTCGATGGAGGCTATCTTCGCACTTAAACGAGGCGCATCAGCTCTGAGCTGTTCGAAAGCCACGTATGCAACCCTCACCTCACCCACACAAACCCCCAATAGCTGGGAACTGAGCCTAAGGTTTTTCGGCTATTTGCCTCTCGACATATACCAAGGCAACCCTTGGATACCACACCTCAGAACAAGCGAGGGGGAACTAGCGCTTCGCTGAGCCGCTACCCGCTAGCCTGCTAGCCCCGGCTCGAGTCCTTTAAAGCTCTAACTCCCAAGTAAGCTTTTTATCCAGAGCTCCTCGAGCGCGGCACAGACGTCAACGCAAGGGGCAAGTTTGGATTTACGCCGCTGCACTTCGCCGCCGCTCATGGCCATGTGGATGTGGCTAGGCTCCTCATCAAGAGTGGCGCAGACGTGAACGCTAGGGACAATGAGGGCAAAACTCCCTTGGACCTCGCTAGGGAGGGGGGTCATAGGGAGGTTGCTGGGCTCCTCGAGTCGGCGGCGAGGCAGGTGCAGCCGGCTGGGCAGCAAGCCGCGGTGCAGCAGGGCCTCATTGCGTCGGTCGAGGCCCCTCCGGCTGGCTGCTGGTGAGTGGGGCTCCCTGAAGGTGTCGCTCAGCGGCAGGGCGAGGCTTCTGCTGGAGGGCGAGGTGGAGTGGCTGGACCCGGGCGAGGCCGAGTGCGTAGCCGAGGTACCCGTTAAGCCGATGAGGGCTGGTAGGGTGCCCGTCGCCCTAGTGGCCAAGTGGGAGGGTGGGGAGGAGAGGAGAGTCATGTGGCTCGAGGTAGCCGAGCGGGCGTAGCGGGAGACGCTCAGCGCCTGCCCTAAATGCGGTGCGCCGGTAGAGCCCTGAGCGATGTACTGCTGGAGGTGAGGGGCCCGTGAAACACTGATAGAGCGGCTACGGAGTTTTGCGGTTGGAGTTAAGCGTTGCTGGAGGCCTCTGCGTGGATCGACCTCGGGCACGAGCACGCCTGGCTCCTGGAGGATTCGCTACCCTTGCCTTAAGCTGGCTTTCAGACGAGAAAAATCTCGGTTTTTCAGGGTGGGGGAGGTGGGGGTGGTGGCTTTACGAGCTGTGCTGCCAGGTCTCCGATGAGGGGGAACTTGTAGAGCTCTCCTTGTAGCGACTTGATGATTCCGACTATGAGGACTATGAGGCTGAGGAGGCTCCACAGGAACCAGAGGAAGGGCAGTGCTAGGGTGAGGATGAATATCGTGATTGATGCGAGGGTTGACTGGGCTGCGTGGAACCTGACGAAGTAGTTTTCGGGCTCGAGGATGAGGAAGATTATTCCGGTTATCGCGCCGAGGAGGTAGCTGAGGGCGGCTTCAGCCTTCTCGTCTAGCCCTAGCTTGGTCGGAGCCATGATGAATCTTCACACTCGCTCTATATATGCTTTTATCTGCTTTAGGGCTTTCAGTAAAGGTGAAAGAGTTTTAGTAGCTCCTCGCTCACGGCTTGTCGCGTGTAGACTCCTTTCACGGCCCCATCGAAGAGCAGCACGGTCTTGTCGGAGAGCTCCGCGACCTCCTGGGGGGAGTGGGAGACGATGACCGCTACGATGCTCCGCGATTTAACGTACTCCCTTATCAGCGCCCTCACCTTGGAGGCGTTTGAGGGGTCTAGGTGGCTCGTCGGCTCGTCGAGCAGGAGCAGGTCTGGCTCAAGCGCCAGCGCCCTCGCTATGGCGAGGAGCTGCCGCTGCCCCCCGGAGAGCCTCTGGGCGGGCTTGTCCTCGAGCTCAGTGAGGCCTAGGAGGTCTAGGTACTTCTTCGCCCTCTTCGAGGCCTCGGGGCCTGGGACGCCGCTTGCCCTCAGGGGTAGGTATACGTTTCCGTAGACGCTTGCGGTTAGGGCGACTGGCCTCTGGGGCATGTAGGCTATCCTGGCGGCGCGCTCCCTGACTTTGAGCGAGAGGTCTTCGCCGTCGAGGAGGATCCTCCCGGAGTCCGGCTTCTCGAGGAGGGCGAGTATGCGGAGGAGGGTGGTCTTTCCAGAGCCGTTGGGGCCTATGAGGCACGTCACCTGCCCCCTCTCGGCGATCAGGCTCACGCTCTTGAGCACGGGTCTTCCATCGTAGCTCTTCGACACCTCTTGTGCTTCAAGCGGCACTCTTCCCCACCCTGATCTTCAGGATGATCACGGCGGTGTTGACGGCGAGGTAGACGAGGGCGAGGACCGCGCCGAGAGCGATCGCGGTGTCGAACTCGCCGGCGTTCGTGTAGTAGACGATGGCCGTTGTGAGGACCCGTGTCTGGTACCTTATGTTTCCCCCGACGATGATAACAGCTCCCACCTCCGATATCGCCCGGCCCAGCGCAGCGAGGACCGCGCCCAGGAGGTTGACGCGGGACTCGTTCAGGAGGAGTAGCGCCTCGTACAGGGCGCTGGCCCTCAGCGAGCGCACGAGCTCCCTAAGGTCCCTGGGCAACGACTCGACCGCTGTGATGGTGAGGCCTGTGGTTATCGGGAGGGTCAGGAGGAACTGGGCGACGATCATGGCCTCGGGGGTGAAGAGGAGGCCTGTCCAGCCGAGGGGGCCTTGGCGGGAGAGGAGGAGGTAGAGGAGGAGGCCCAGGAGAACGGGGGGCGTGCCCATCAGCGTGTTTATCACGGTGACTGCGACGTGCTTGCCCCTAAACTCCCTACTGGCGATGAATGCTCCCAGAGGGAGCCCGAAGGCTGAGGATAGGGCTACGGCCGTCGCCGAGACACGTAAAGATAGAAGGGTTATCGAGACTACCTCGCTCAGCGTCGCGTCGATCACTACGAACCGCCCTCCTGGTATCGTAGGGGGGTGCACGGAAAAAAGCTTTGGGGGGGGTAGGCTCCGTGAGAGGGTTCACGGGTCCTTTTGCAACTGCTCCCTCCACCAGGCGATCTGCTCTTCCTCGTATGGGTCAACGATGCCGAGCTTGGAGACGTTGCCGAAGCATGTGTTAAACAGCTTAGCGCCGCCCTTAGTGTAGCTACCTATTAAGGCTTGCCCTCTGGGGGAGATAAGGAACTTCACGAACTTGTAAGCCGCGTCGTAGTGAACCCACGGGAAGCGGGTGCTGTTGACGAGGGTTGCCCTGTATATGTTTAGGAGAGCGGGGTCTCCTTGGAAGAGCACCGCGAGTGAGAGCTTGTCCTTGAATGCCAAGTAGGTGCTCCTGTCGCTGAGCGTGTAGGCGTTCCTCAGCTGGTCGGTGACCATGAGCGTCTGCGCCATGCCCTGCCCGGTCTCCTTGTACCAGGGGCGGCCGGTGGCGTTCACTCCCGCCTGTTCCCAGAGCCTCAGCTCCCTGAGGTTCGTCCCGGACTTGTCACCCCTCGACACGAAAACTGCCCTGCCCTGCTCCCCTGCCAGCGCTATCAGCCTGAAGGCCTCCGCGGCGCTCTTGGCGTCCTTGATCCCGGCTGGGTCGTCAGGGGGGCCTAGGATCACGAAGTCGTTGTAGGCGAAGGAGATACCGTGGACGCCGTAACCCTGCTTTATGAACTGCTCCTCGGACGGTCTGTCGTGCGTTATGACCATGTCGGCGTCCCCCCTCATCGCTATCTGCAGCGCTTGGCCGGTGCCGACTGCGACCCAGGTGACGTTGATGTCAGGGTAAGTGGACTCGAACCCCTTCTTCAGGACGTCGAGGAGACCTGTCGCGTCGACGCTCGTGGTGGTTGCGATCCGGAGCACTGTCTTCTGCTTTGCCTGAGGCTGGTTGGTGAAGTAGAAGTACGCGGCCCCGACTAAAGCGAGAGCCACCAGCAAGAAGGCGACTAGATTGAACCTCTTTGCTCCAGCATGCTTCATAATCTTACCGCTATGATTTTTATCATAGCGTATATATGCTTTTTCATTATAACCATTTTCGGTGAAAATATTTTATAGGTCGGTAGATTTGAGCCTTCGTGTCCAACACGCCTGAAACTGTCAGCGACACGCTGCTTTGCGAGGGCAGGAGGGTGAGGCTTTACCGACGCGAGGTCAGGGTCGGCGGTAGGACGTACGTGAGGGACGTGGTGGCGTTCGGCCAGGCGGTGGTGATCATACCGGTTAGGGGCGAGGATATGCTCGTGTTCGTCGAGCAGTGGCGGGCTCCCCTCCAGAGGTGGATCGTGGAGCTCCCCGCCGGGAGGCTGGAGGCCGGCGAGAGCCCTCTTGAGGCGGCTAAGAGGGAGCTGGAGGAGGAGACGGGCTACAGGGCTGGGGAGTGGAGGTACCTGGGCGGCTTCAGCGTGGCTCCGGGCTACAGCGACGAGGTGCTACACTTCTTCCTTGCAGGCAGGCTCGAGCACGCGGAGGCCCACCCGGAGCCCGGGGAGGTTCTCAGAGTGGTGGAGATGAGCCCCCAGGAGTACCTGAGGCGGGTGGGCGGCGGCTTCGGGGACCTCAAGACGGTTGCAGGCGTGCTCCTCTATCTTTCTGCTAGGGAGCGTGGGGGGCTGTGGGGCTGAAGAGAACCGGGCTGCTGTTCTACCTCGAGAAGCTGTACAGCGTCCTGGTGGGCGCGGGCTTCGTACTCGTTATTACGCGTAACCTCAGGCCGAGCGAGTTCGGGGCCTGGAGCGTGGTTTCGTCAGTGCTCTCCTACGCCAGCATGGCTACGGTAGTCAACTACTGGGTTACGAGGTTCAGGGCCAGGGGGGTGCTTGAGAGCCTCACAACAGGGCTCACCCTCTCGTCGGCGTTCTCGCTCCTCTCTATGGCCCTGCTGTGGGCTCTCTCGGGGGCGATCAGCAGCTCATTCGGCGTCCCCTACGAGGCCGTGCTGCTGTCTATCGCGTACCTCCCCTTCCTCTACCTCAACGGCGCGATGTACTCTGCGCTCTACGCCGTAAACCCCCCTCTGGCGGCTGTGTCGGAGTTCGTGTTCGAGACGGTGAAGCTCCTGGCAGCCCTCTTCTTCGCCACCACAGCCAGGGTAACGCTGATCACGGCGATGCTCTCCGTCCTAGCCGGGCACGCTGGCCAGACGGCTTTACTGGTCGCCTTCACAAGGAGAGACCTCGCGCGGAGGCCGAGCCTCGAGATCGCCAAGAGGATCCTGGCTTACTCGTGGGTGAACGCCCTGGGGCTGCCGGCATCGATCGTGGCGATGGCGGACGTGCCCCTGATCTCCCACTTCGCTTCTAACAGGGCTGTGGCCTACTACACCGTTGTCCTGACGTTCTCGAACCTCGTCAGCTACTCCTCTACTCTTGGCCGCGGGCTGTACCCCAGCCTTCTCCAGTCGCACGAGAACGCGGGGGAGAGGGTGGAGGAGGTCCTCAGGTTCACCCTGCTGCTGGGAGTCCCGACGGCTTTCGGGGCCATCGCGCTGGCGCCGAACCTCCTCTACCTGCTTAACCCGGACTACGCTGTCGCCGGCCCGGCTCTCGTGGCGGCGTCCCTGGCCTCGCTCGTTGGCGTCGTCAACGGCCTTTTGGCGGATGCGCTTCAAGGAATGGAGAGGCGCGACGTCGAGCTACTGGACCCGGCTGCGCTCCGCGGGACCTACATCTTCAGGACGGTCGTGGTTGGGCTTGTCAGGTCGGTTCTCGGCGTCTCGGGTGTCCTGGTGGCGCTTTTCCTCACGAGGGGGGAGGTTGAGGTTGCGGCTTGGGCTCGCGCGTCGTGGCTCGCCGCCGAGGCCGCGGCGTTCCTCATGCTCTACTCTCTCGCCAGGGGTAAGGTCAGCCTCCGCCGCGTCGCCGGCTCAGCGACAAGATACGCTGCCGCATCCGTCCCGATGTGCCTGACCGCCGTGTACATCAACCCGTGGAGGATCAGGGAGGCTTTCCTCGCCGTTCTAGCGGGGGGCGCTGTCTACTTCACCGTCCTCTACCTCATAGACGGCTGGTTCAGGAGACTCGCGAAGACCGCCCTCGGGGTCCTTGCTCGCCGCTAGCGCTCATGCCTCCCACGTGGGCTTGAGCTCCAACCTCACGGACGGGTCTACCTCCGCGAGTGCCTCCCGAACCAAGGCGGGAAGCTCCTCTGGGGTTTTGTCGGCGGAGTAAAGGGTGGCTGAGAGCCTTCTGGGCTCGACCAGCAGAACGCCCACGATCCTGCCCCGGTAGCCCAGGATGTACTCGTAAGCGTGCATGTGCGCGTAGAGCCCACGCCTCCTCAGCGCTTCTAGGAGCCTAAGCCTCGCACCAGGCAGCTCAAGGGGGGAGACCATGCTTCTAGGTAGGATCAGAGGTAGATCTGCTTTTCTGCAGGCAGTGCGGGGCACTACAGGTGGTGTCTAGGCTTGCTGTGCGGCCTGCTGCTGGGCTTTCTTCCGCTGCTCGGCCATCCTGCGCCAGTTGATTCCGATCCACAGCCTTGAGTACCATAGGAGCTTCCAGACCTCGATCCTGTCTCCGTGCTCCTCGACGAGCTTGTCCGCTATCCTGTAGAGCTCCTGGGCTTCCTCGAGGTTGAGGTCGTCCTTTTCGAGGAGCTGCTTTAGGCGGCTCCACTCCTCCTTCGTCAGAGGGTTCTCGGCGAGCTCGAGGACGCGCGCCAGCTCGGACTTCGCGAACCTCACGGCCTCGGCTCTGAGAACACCCTCGTAGCCGAAGATGTCTAGGAGCAGCTCGTTGACGCTCCTGATCCCCCTCCCCAGCCTGCTGACCCTCTCCTCTACCCTCCCAATGCGCTGCTCCAGCCTCTCCTCAAGCTGAGTGACGTGATGTTCTAGTGCCGCGAGCCTTTCTTTAAGGTCTCCCACCTCGCTCTCCAGGGCTGACAGCCTCTCCTCTACCCTCCCAACCCGTAGCTCAAGAGTAGATAGCCTCTCTTCCAGCTTGGCTACTCGGAGCTCTAGTGCCGCGAGCCTCTCTTCAAGGCCTTCTATCCTGCCTTCCAGGGCAGACAGCCTCCCATCAAGGTCTCCAATCTTCTTCTCCAGCTGGGCGATGCGGGATTCTAGTTTCCCAACCGAGAGCTCGACGCCGGCCACCCTACCCTCTAGCTGAGCGATGAGGGATTCGAGCCCGCCGAATTTGCGCTCTAAGCCAGCGACCCGGTTCTCAAGGCTGGCGAGCTTCCTCCCGAGCCAGTAGGTGGCCCCAGAGACGGTGCCCACTACGCTTGCGACGACGGCTATGGTTTCGGCGATAGACAGCCACTCGCTCATTAAGCCGCGACGCTAAATAGCTGTTTCACTTGTATAAAAATTATGCCTGTTGGAGCGAGCCATCGCGGCGGTCCATATGGATGGGGATGCCTTTTCATCTTTTACCATTTTCGAGGTGCTAACCCAGGAGTAAGTAAAAGCGAGAGATTCGGAGCCGAGCGGATCTGAGGAGAGAAGTAAAGCAGGTTCTTTTCCCCAGATCGCAACGCACTCCCGGTCCGAGGTCACTGCGGTTCTTAGCCCGCTACTTAGCCTTTAGGTACTCGTCGATGCTTTTTGCGGCCTGCTTGCCGCTTCGCATGGCTAAGCCTATGTTAGACGGCCCGTGGGCAACGTCTCCCGCGGCGAAGAGGCGCTCAACGCTCGTCGCGAAATTCTCCGCGACTTTGATGCTCCCGTCTTTGTTAAGCTCGACGCCTAAGCTCTTGACGCTTTCGGGGGGCGTCGGCTTCAGACCCACCGCGACAACCAACGCGTTGAAGTCCAGCTCGAACTCGCTTCCCGGGATGATCTCAGTCGGGGCCTTCCTGTCGGTTGTCGGCTTCACCCTCACTAGCCTCACTCTCTCAGCCCTCCAATCGCCGAGGATCTCTACTGGGACCACGTTCTCAACGAACTCGACGCCGAGGCTCTCGAGGTGCCTGAGCATGTGCTTCGCCGGGGCGACGCTCATGGGCCTCCTGTAGAGCATCACGATGTTCGCCCCGTACTCCTTGACGGCCACCTCCGCTATGTCAACAGCTGTCAGGCCTGTGCCGACGACCGCTACCTTGCCGGTGAGCGGGGGAGGCTCGACGGCCTGGTACCCGTTCTTAGCTATCATGTACTGTGTGATCCAGTCGAGGGCGTTGTAAACACCCTCCTTGTCCTCCCCCGGCACCTCCAGCCTCCTACCCTGCCACGTCCCAGTAGCCAGGAGCACCGCGTCGAAGTCCTCCAAGAGCTCGCGCAGCTGGACATCCCTGCCAACCTCGGTGTTCGTGTGGAAGCCCACCCCCAGGCCCGCGAGCTCGCGGACGCTTTCCCTGACTGAGGACTTCGGTATCCTGAACTCCGGTATGGCGAAGATCAGCATGCCCCCGGGCTCCGGGAGCTTGTCGAACACGTCGACACGATGACCTAGGCAGCAGAGGACGCCCGCCGCAGCCAGGCCTGCCGGCCCCGCACCGACTATGGCTACTCTCTTCCCAGTTCTCGGCCCCGTGGACTTGCAGGGTGCAAATTTTATAGACATCGTGTAAAGTTTATATTGATGAAAATTAATTTTTTGCGCTTTACACTTCGGTTAAAAGTAAAGAAGATCTTAAATAAAGTTTAGTCTGCGTCCTTGAGGCCCAAAAAGTTCATGAGAGCTACTCGATTACAGTTAGACTCTCTCTGCCCTTGAAGACAGATGTCTCGGCTAGTGGGAGCTTGGGGAGAACGTCCTTGACCACCAGCAGGTCATAGTCTTCGCTTAGCAGCGGCTTGAAGACCAGGCCGTGCTCTCTCGCGACCCAGTCCACAGTCAGGGTGACGTCGGCCTTGCCTGTCGCCACAGCGTTCGCCGCCTCCCGGTGTGTGGTGTACTCAACTCCGTAGCCCTTGAGCCTCCTCCTGAGGGTCGAGACGGGAACCCCCAGCTCGCGGGCCGCCTGCTCTAGAAGGTGCTCGAGGAGGATCCTGGTCCCGCTGCCCTTGATCCTGTTAGCGATCCTCAAGCCCCGCTCTACAACACCGGCGAGGCTATCGGGGGGACTCTCCACCCTGGGGTTGAACGCGAGCCCCATCACCCTCTTCCACCCCTTCACTAAAACCACCCTGCCCCTAAGCTGGGGGTCGTCGAGCAGGTGCTCGTTGTACCTCCCGGTAGCCGGGTTGAGGATGTGGACCCCCGCGACGTGGCTCAAACCCATTTTGAGCGCCTCCACGCCCAGCGTGGAGCCCACCTTCAGGTAGAGCCCATAGACCCCCTTCTCGGCGAGCTCCAAGATGAGCCGCTCCATTACAGCGCAGTCGCTCCCCGCTATGACCACATCAGGCCTCGCGAGGTCGAAGCCCCTTAGCATGCCGGTGAGCTTCGCGCGCACTAGCCTGGCCTCCGCGAGAATTGCCTCGCCTACCGGAGTCAGGTGCGCGCCACCGCCGCCTGGCCCCCCAGCACCCCTTTCGACAACTTTCGCACCGGTAGCCTCCTCGAGCCTGGCGATCGTGTTCCAAACCGTCCTGTAGTCGACGCCCAGTAGCTCCGCGGCCCTCTTTATGGAGCCAGCCCTCTCAACCGCCTCCAGCACTCGCAGCTCCTCGGCAGTGACGGTGCGGCCGTTGAGGTGGAATGTGGGGGTGAGCCCTGCGCGCAGGCCGTTGAGTAGGCTGAATATCCTGAGGATCTCGTCGCCAGGCACGTTAAAAGCCCCGCTGATCCTTTTAATGCTCGCTCCCTATTTAAAAGTACTCGAGCACGCTCTTAGCCCTCTTGGCCTCGGGGAACGCTGGCGCGCACTCTGCGCCGATCTCCCGGCAAGCCTTCTCGACGGCGTCGCGCACCCTTTCCCTCCACCTCGCCTCCGTAGCGAGGGCCTGCGGGAAGCGGTTCAGCAGTGGCCGCATGCTCTCAACCAGCTCGGGCCTGTGGTGGTAGTAGTCGTAGTACAGCTTTGAGCCCGTCTCGAAGGCGACCTCGACGACACCCGCAATCGAGGCCTCTGAGTCGTTGACCCCCCTTAGTATGGGTCCCAGGAACACCCATGTTTCCAGCCCTTCGGATGCCAGCTTACGCAGTGCTTCGACCCGCACTCCGGGGGGTGGAGCGTTGGGCTCGATCAGCCTAGCTAGGGCTGGGTCGAGCGTGGTTATCGTGAAGCCAACGTCGACCTGGCCTCTGCGGGGGGCTATGACGTCGAGGTCCCTCAGCACGAGCGGCGACTTGGTCTGTATGCTCACTCGGAAGCCGCTGCGGAGGAGGACTTCCAGGCCCCTGCGGGTCAGCTTCTCCCACGCCTCCACGGGCTGGTAGGGGTCGGTCACGGTGGACACTCCGACTAGGCCCCGCTTAACCCTCTTTACCTCGGCTTCGAGGACCTCGACGACGTTCTCCTTGATGTACACCACGCGCCCCCAGTTCCTCGCAACCTCCGGGTATCTCGTGAAAGCCCTAGCGTAGCAGTACAGGCATCCGTGGCTGCAGCCGGCGTAGGGGTTGAAGGCGTAGTCCAGGTCGGGGAGACCCGACTTGGACAGCGCGTGGCTCACCCTGACCCGCTCATACCTCACCTCCAAGGGATCCCACCTCGAGCCTAGTCTGCTTGGTGAAGTCCCTGAGGATCTTGGACTTGGAGAGCCAGACGCTCAGCGGTAGCCTAGTCGACGAGCCGAGCCTCGCGAGCACGTCCTTGAAGTCGTCGTACCTCTCGGGCTTCGAGGCGAAGAGCGCCCTGACGTTCTCGCGCACGAACCAGACGCCTATCGGGAGGAAGAAACCCTCGTATATCTCCCTGATGAGGAGCACGGTCGCCTGCCTACCCAGCCTCCTGAGGTACTCTGCGACAGCGAGCCTTGACGCGTAGTAGCAACCGCCCAGCGTCGCGTACTCGCTTCTCCCCTTGAAGCCCTCCCAGTCGCCCTCCACCTCCACGGTCGCTCCGGGGTTCCAGGTCGTGTGCGGGAACCACGCCTCAATCCACTCGAAGCTCCACGCGCCTGGAGCTAGGATCGCCACGAAGTTGTTGTCCGAGTACCTGCGCTGGAAGAAGAGGTAGCTGTCGATGGAGGGGTTGCGCTTCACTTCCTCGAGGATCCTCTTCGAGATGATGTCGTCGACAGCGGTTATCGACCACCTCGTCGGCACAAGCCTCCTGCCGGCGCTCCTGCCCAGCAGGCCGACCGAGAACACCCTCTGTATCATCGACACCGGTATCCCGCTTTCGTAGAGCCTCCACACGGCCTCGTCGGCCCTCACCCTGTCGCCGCCCAGTATCCTCTCGAGGGGCCTAGGGATGCTGGGGTTGTCCACCAGCCTGACCTTCTCGGCGACCCCGGAGGGGCCGAAGGGCGGGGCGTGGGGGTCGAGCTGAACCCCCCTTGGAGGCTTGCGGAACCTCAGCTCCACGTCGACGGGCCTCGAGGAGCTCGAGAGCAGGGCGACTTCCCCGAGGGCGTCGGGACGGCGGGCGTCAACGCGCAGGCTACCGAGAACCAGGCTCAGCCTGAACTTCAGGACGTCCTCGACCCCGTAGCTTAGCCACCTCTCTGGGAGGTCGTACACTGAGACATCCCCGTCGGCGGTGACGACAGCGGGGGCCACCCTAACGTTAGGGTAACCCACGCGGCCGACGAAGACTGAGGGGGGTGATGGGGCCTGTAGCTCCGCGGAGGACGGGGGCTTCACCTCCCCCATTTTTGACCAGATGGAGAGGAAGGGGCAGCGCGGGAGCCCGCAGAGTAGCTTCGCGCCCCGGCACTTCAAGCACAGCCCTGTGAGACGTGTGGACATTTACCTGTGATAGGGGACGCACCGACGAATATAACGTTTCCGCAGTGTTCGGTGAAAGTGGACGAAGGTTTTTAGGCAAGCTACGGTCTCTCTAGCTTGAGCCCTGTTGGGCACCTGCAGGCTTTGCGGGCGGAGCTCCCACCTTATCTCCGAGTCGCTTGGCGTGTGCCTGGAATGCCTGAGGGCTAACCCAGACGAGGCCCTCAGGATCGCCGAGGAGGCGCACATTAGGGCCCGGAGGCTCCTGGGCCTGCCGAGCCCCCCGAGCGGGGACGGCGGGGAGTGCGTGGCGTGCGGCAGGCGTTGCCGCATGGGGGATGGTGAGGTCGGCTTCTGCGGGCTCGTCAGGAACTCTCATGGAAGGCTTGTCCGCTCCTACCCACTGGAGGCGCCTGGCTTCGCTTACCTCGACCCCCACCCGACTAACTGCGTTGCCGCGTGGTTCTGCCCTGGAGCTACGGGCGCTGGCTACCCGAGGTACTCTGTGTCGCCTGGAGGTCCCGAGAGGGGATACTACAACCTCGCCGTGGCCTACGGTGCTTGCAACCTGAACTGCCTGTTCTGCCAGAACTGGGATTGCAGGCGCGCGGACCTGGGCTTAAGGCTCCCTCTCATGAAGCTCGTCGAGCGCGCAAGGGACCCTAGAGTGACATGCGTGTGCTTCTTCGGCGGAGACCCCGGACCCCTAGCGTACCACGCCCTGAAGGCCGCGGAGGAGGCTCTCAAAGCCCGAGAGGGCCAGGTCTTCAGGGTCTGCTGGGAAACCAACGGGCTGTGGAACAGGAAGCTCCTCCTGAGGGCAGCCGAGATTTCTTACGTTTCAGGGGGTGTGCTTAAGTTCGACCTGAAAGCCTGGACGCCCGCCGTGTACAGGGCTCTCACCTTCGCCGACCCGAAGCCCGTTTACGAGAACTTCGCCGAAGTCGCTGGCAGGTTCGATTTGAGGAGGGATCCTCCCTTCCTCTGCGCCAGCACGCTCCTCGTGCCTGGCTACGTGGACTCCTACGAGATGGAGATGATCGCCAGCTTTTTGGCGTCGATCGACAGGGACATCCCCTACGTGCTGCTCGCCTTCCACCCCGACTTCCTTATGTCAGACCTGCCTGTGACGAGCAAGAGGCAGGCACATGAGGCCCTCGAGGCCGCGAGGAGGGCTGGGCTGAGGAAAGTGTGGCTGGGCAACGCCTGGCTACTCCGAGATTGAAGCCCCCTTTGCGGCGATCCAGCTAGCTGGGCGGTGGTCGTACAAACTGGTTAGCGGGTTTGTGTATCGCGGACAACAATATTCGTCAAATCGCTGGGCTTGACTAGGCGAAGAGCCTCTGGATTGACCCCGGCCTAAGGGTGTTCTCTTTTTTGTAATGGCTACGCGCTACCTATGTCGGGATATCTGCAGATAGAGTTACCGCGAGAGGAGGATTATGAGCAATGACGACAGGAGAAGGGTTAGTAGTAGTGCTACGAGGGGCCTGGCTCTAGACCTCTCAACCCTGAGCGCCGGCAGTACAGCCCTCTCGACCTTAGGGGGCTTTGTGAGTTCCTGTTGGAGAATGCTTGTGACCGATGGCCTATCTGTTTGCTGGACGTTCGGGTAGATCCTCGTGACCACCTCAACTACATCCTGCCTTGTGCCGTGAAGGTCCCCCCGCGTCACCTGCCTAGGGTCGACGCCCAAGCCCCTGAGCCTGTCCGCGATGAAGCTGGCGACGAAAGTCCTGACGCCCTCCTCCTGCCCCGGGAAGAGGGCGTATCCCTCGTCAAGCATGACTCTAGCGAGCCAGGCCGTCCTTATGACGAGCTTCGACTCCTCGAACTCGAGAATGTGCTCGCCGTACTTCTTGAACCACTCCTCGAACTCCCTGAGCTCCGCTTGAACCCTGGTGCTCCCGAGCAACCCCTCAAACTCCCTCGACACGGTTTTCCCACTGTCGCTACGGCTTCAAAAAGGTTTCTAGCGGGTCACAGGGCGGAGTCAAGGAACAGCATCAGGTAGAAGCCCGCGAGGAAGCCGAGGGTGATCTTCAGGGGGGGCTCGTCCTCGCGGTATATCTCCGGGATGGCCTCCTTCAGCGTCACGTAGAGCATCGCGCCCCCTGAGAAGCTCAGCCCGAGCGGTAGCAGCCATGAAGTAAGCGAGAAGAGCGCTGCGCCCAAGACCGCGAGAAGCGCCTCGCTGACACCGCTCAGCACGCCGACGAAGGCTCCGCTACGCCTCCCCTTTATCGCGGCGATAGGTAGGGCCACCGCCAGGCCCTCAGGTACGTCTTGGAGGCCGATCGCAATCGCAGTAGCGACTCCAACTGGCAGCGAGTAGGCTATTGATGTGCCGACCGCGAGCCCCTCAGGGAGGTTGTGAATTATGACGGCGAGTGCTATGAGCCAAGCCTTCTTGAGCAGGCCTCTCGCGGACTCCGGGCCCTCGTATCCTCTCAGGACGTGCTCGTGGGGGATCAGCTTGTCGGCGAGGTGAATGGCAACGATCCCCAGCGCTGTGCCGACGGCCACGGCGGGGAAGCCCGCCAGCTGTATCGCCGGGAGGATCAGGCTCGTGAAGCTCGCTACGAGCATGACCCCGGATGCGAAGGCCAGAGCTAGGGTGAGGTCCAGGCTGCCCTCCCTGTACAGGTACACAGCCGCCGCACCCAGGCTCGTCGTAGCCGCTACGAACAGACCCGCGTACAGGCTGGCTAGAACGACGTTCCCTCCAGCCATACTCGCTAGGGCCGTGGAGAGCCAATCGAGCACGCTAGCTGAATGCTTGGATAAAGAAAAAGCTTTGCCTTACTTTTTGAAGGGGTCGATGTTGACCCTTCTCAGAATAAGTATCGATAGGACTGCGAATATGGAAGCTATTGGCCCCCAGATGACGAGCCCCAGAGTGTAGTCGTAGCCGTTGAAGGGAGGAAGGGAAGCCAGGTAGCCTACCAGTAGGTATGTGAGGGACTGGGAGATGTTTATCGGAATACCCTCGAAGCCGGTGAACAGGCCCGCCCTGCTCAGACCCGTCCTCAGCTCGTCCCAGTGTGCTAGGTCGGCGACGACAGCGTAGGGGAAGAGCTCGTAGGCTGAGATGCCTATGGCGCCCAGAGCTATAGCGAGGAGGCCGACAGCTATCTTGAGCGCTCGGTCTTGGAGGAAAGCGGGTAGCGGGGCGAGCAGCAGGCCCACGGTGAGTATAACGGCGGCTTTGATAAGGGCAGGGCCCTTCCCAGTCTTCCTGGCCTGCTTCCCCCAGAGCGGGAAGGCTCCCATTACGAAGACCACCATCACAACCCCGAAAACAACGGAGGCGAGGTTTTCCCCAAGCCCGACGACCGTGCTGACGTACTTCACCACGAGGGCCGTGATCATGGTCTCCGCCGCTGACATGAGCATCCTCACTCCCTCCCACAGCATGAATTCCCTGTACTGGAGGAGATCCAGTATGTCACGGGTGATCTTGGGGGTTAGAACAGCCTTGCTTTCAACGGGTATTAGGAGCACGCTGGGCATGTACAGGAGCACTTCCATCACCGCGAAAGCCGCCATGACTGGAAGCAGGAGTCCCCCGCGGTAGAGCGTGGGAACCAGGAAGCTGAAAACAACCCCCACCACGTTGCCCAGGATGTTGGACACGTTCTGCAGGGTGGTGATGGTGATCCTTTCCTCCGGCTCCGTGATCTCGGGCATCCAAGCCTGGTAGGGGGTCAGGAGGTAGCCGTAGAAGAAGTTGAAAGCGGCGTTCCAGAAAGCGCCCCAGTAGAAGAGCGCCGACTTGTCCTCAATGGAGATGAACAGGAAGGGGAGGAAGTACATGACAGCTGAGATGGCTAGTAGCGGAGACCCCGTGATTATGTAGGGCTTCCTCTTCCCAAACCTGCTCCTGGTAGCGTCGCTTAGGTAACCCATTATGACGGAGTTTATCAGAATGGCGAGCTTGCCTATTGCACTCACGACGCCGCTCAGCTGAGGGTCCAGCTTGTAGACGTCCCAGTACACGTAGAAGCCGGCGAAGCTGAACGCGCTCAGGAGGGTCGTTGAGCCTAGGCGCGCGATCCCGTATGAAAGCTTCTGTAGCTTTGTTAGCACGTTAATAAAGCTGTTGCTAGAGTATTTATATGTTTACGTAGATGGGGTTTGAAAGCGCCGAAAGAATATTCTCCATGTGGTACGGGTCGTCGGCATCGGCCACTTCCCTCAAAATCTCGGCTCTAACGTAAGGAGACTTCGCATTAACCCTGACCTTCTTCACTAGAAAGTCGGACGTTATGGCCTCACGGTACACTACTTCTCCTCCGGCAACGATCCTGAGAAGCTGGGCCTTAGCGCCCTCCACCTGGATCACTACGTCGAGCTCCCCGCTACTAGCAACATCGCCTGTCCAGAGCTCGTGCTTCCCGTCGGACGCCTTAAGGATCAACTTGGGCCCCTGAGGGGACTCTGAGACGAATACCCGCTGGCTCCTGATGCCCTGGAGCAAGCCGTCCTCGCTGAGCTCCTCAACGTACACCCAGGTGGTTGGGGTGCCCGGCGCCAGCAGGCTTTTCTTCCCCTTTATCTCGTGAGCGTCGCTACCCCCTACTAGCCCTAACCTGTGGCCTTTGGCCAACAGCTCGTCCCACCGCTTCAGCGATATGTAGTTGTTGAACTCCCAGACTGAGTGGAAGACCTCCACCGCATCCGCAAATGACATATCCCCGAGCTCCCAGTCGGGACCGAGAGGCTTCGGGTGGTTCACGGAGAGAAGTGCTCCCTGACCCCTAAGGTACTTCACCACTTTCGCGAGCTCGGAGGCTGACCCTACTCGGAACTCGGGTGTCTCGCTTACCCCGTAAACGTTCATGTGGCCTTTGTAGGAGGTCATCTCAACCCCTCTCAGGAAGAAGATCCCATTTAGGAAACCGCTCCTCCATCCCATCTCGGCTATGTGCGACACTGTGTTGTGGTCAGTGACGGACACGAAGTCCAGCCCAAGTACGCGTGCCACCGAGGCTATCTCCTCCAAAGTTGAGTCCCCATCGCTGTGGACCGAGTGCAGGTGCAGGTCTCCTTTAACCCAGCCCCGCTTCGCCGCAGGAGCTCCGAGAGATAGCTGCCTGCCCTGCCCCTCCGCGCACTCGCGGTAAACCTTAACCTTCACGGTGTAGCTCAGCCCCGCGCGCGGAACCTTGTAAAACCCCAGTATAACGCTCCACTCACCCGACCTTATGTCTCCGGCCGTGTAGCTCGGTGTAGCGTAGACCCGAGAGACGGTGAACTTCTTCTTATTTGAGCCGCTCCAGCCTCTCAGAAACTTCATGCCCTCTACCAGCTCCCTGCTTCCCGGCTCAAGGAGCCCTATGTCGACGACCGCTTCTTCGGGGCTTTTCCCAGCGAACTCATACTCTACCTCAATCGTGCACACGCCATCTGGGATAGTGAAGGGTAGGTAGGCGAAGCTCCCAGCCATGGACGGGGACGCCTCGCCGTTGAATTCATACTCGAGAATAGGCTTCACGCTGTTGAGCATACCGATTAAGAGGATGCTATACGCGTATATTATGATTTATCATCCTCGTTGTTGAGAAGAGCTTATCATGATTTGATTCTCGCCATGAAGCGTGGTTGTGCTGGTAACCCTTAGGGTCTCTGGGGTAGGCTGTGCCAGCTGTGTAGCTCCGGTGAAAGAGCACTTCCTAAGAGCACCCGGAGCACTGGCCGTTCACGTGCTCGGAAGCAGGGTGTATGTTGTGCTGGAGGACGGCGTGACTTTGGCGGATTTCCTCAGCAAGAGCGGTGCCGCAGAGTACTACGTAGTTCATGTAGAGCGGACTGAAAGCCTAGGGAGCCCGGAGGAGGCGCTTGAAAGGATAAGGAATGCAGACCGGGTTAGCCTGCGCTTAGCGCGCTGAGCCTAACGGAAGTGCTGAGGCTACGCAACTCTCTCTAAGCGTCGATGCCTCAACAAGTTTTTTAAACGATGCCTCGAGTCCACCCTGTGCGGAGACTCCTGTTACTGCTAATCGTCTCGCTTGCCTCCTACACTGTTCTCACAACCCTGCAAGCCCACCTCCTCGGCGGGGTGGAGCAGAGAGCGGGCTATGCTGACACCGCTGGAAACCGATTGTACTGCCTGCAGTGGCTACCACCGGCCAGCAGACCACGCGGAGGAGCAGTCCTCTTCCACGGGCTCGGCGGCTCAGGCTTTTGGCTAGCACAGCCTATGTGAACGCTTATAACCCCATCCTCGCCCGTAGCTGTGATGGTCGAGGTCAGCGGGGAGGTGTGGGAGAGTGTGGCGAGGTGGCTCGAGCTGACAGGCCTCGCGAAGACGCTGTGGCGTCTGCGCGAGCCGAAGCCCCTCAGCAGGGCCTTCGCCACGAGGAACACGAGGTACATCGCCTCGGTCCTTGAGAGGTTGTGTACAGCGGGCCTCGTGAGGGAGGCGGTCGTCGGCGACGTGAGGTACGTTTACCTCGCCGAGCGCGCCTGCGGCCTCCTCTTACTGCTCGGCTACAGCATCGAGGAAGCGGCTTGCGGCGATGCTGCCTTGAGGCTTATTCGGCGCGGAGCCTCAGCTGCCTCCTATAAAGCATGACGGTGGCGATGTGGCTGCATATTTTTGCCTTCCTCACGTAGCCGTATGCTGGAGAGGCAGTCGCAGCGGTACCTGCCCTCGCTCACCCAGACGTTGTACCACGGGTAGGTGTCGCCCAGCTCAGGCAGGCCCTTCACCAGCCAGTGCTCATTGCCCACTCTCTCGACTTTGCCCGCTAGGAGCCTGTACACGGCGCGGTAGAACCACTCCGCTGGCTTGTTGGGGAAAGACGCCTGCAGCTCGCTTAGCGCGTCGAGCAGATCACCATGCTCCTCAACCTACCTATCATCGCAGCGGCCGTAGAGGGCGCACCTCACCAGCGCCCAAGCAAGCCTGCTCTCCTCACTCCTAGCCCTCCTCAACCGAGAGCACTCACAGCGCCTTCTCCGTGAACGAGACCGTAACCCCAGCTGGGTGCGGGCTCCTCCTCAGGAAGCCGTAGTCCAGAAGCCTCAGGTAGTCACCAAGCTCCAGCTCCGCGGCATGGAGCCACTTTCCCAGAGGATGTAGTGAGTGGTTTCACTTTCAGCCTACACTTCGAAAGGGAGATAAACCCCCTCAACGCCACACATGACGGTAGGGCAGTTGGCCGCCGCTGCCGCTGGGGCGTGGCGGCCGCCGGCTGCTCCTCCCCGGAAGCCCCCGAGAGGGGCAGGCCCGAAGAGGGCGATGCCTCGCCCCCGTGGGGCCACCCCGAGGCCGACCGAAGGATGACGAAGATTTAAGGGGGGCCAGTGGGGGCAGAAAAGGAGGAGCGTGTACAGGCTTGACCTGCTAGCTAAAACCGCGGTGCTAGCCATACCTTCCGCACTAGCGTTCAAGGCGCTCTTCAGGAGCAGGCTACCCGCTACCTCCCTTGCCGGCTCGATACTGAAGATCATCTCCTTCCGCATAGCAGGGTTCGCGTCCGCCTGGGCGGTAGCCAGGCTCGTGCTCGGCGGTCAGGGTCTAGCCAGCTACCTTCTCGTCGTCACCTACGTTAGCCTACTGTTACTCCTCCCCCTCGACGCTATGGCACAGGTTTGGGCTAGAGAGGGTGGAAGCTGGGTCGATAACGCAACCTGGCTTGCCGCAACTGAGAGCTTCCTGCTGGCGTCCGTCACCCCCCTTGTCTAAAAATAGCTGGCGCGAAATCATGCGTAAGAGGCTGTGAAAAGTCCTCTCTTCCGAGAAAACTCATGGAACCTGCTGCGGCCTAAAACACGTGTTGAAGGGAGGTTTAAATATGGGGGTCATCACCCTTGCGCTTCCAGAGCAGGTAAGAGGTAGCTGTGCTCTTCACCTGAACTCCCAATCCTCCTGACCGCTCTCTTTATGTGGAAAAGCCTTTCACCCAGCCGATAGATAATCACCTTTTTAATCAGGCGACGTGTATTAACTGTAGAGGCATGACGGAGTCTCAGGCTGAGCTGAAGAGCAGGATCCTGAAGCTGCTAAGGGAGGATGAGGAGTTCAGGTACGCGGTTGCAGGCCTCCTCGGGCTCGAGGAGCTGCTAGCCAGGCTCGACAAGCACGAGAAGGTGCTCGAGGAGCTACTTGGGGAAATCAAGAGCCTGCGTGAGGAGCAAGGAAAGCTAAGGGAGGATTTCAACAGAATGCGGGAAGACTTTCTCAAAATGCTTGAACGCATTGTCAAGTTAGAGGAGGAAGAGAATAGCCTTCAGAGAGAAGTCAAGAGGCTTGAGGCATCCCTAGAGAGGCTCCGAGGCGACATGCTCTACGGCTTCAGCCAGCTAAGCAAGTTCGCGGGCTTAACTTTCGAGACGTTTGTCAGGGACCTCCTTACCAGGAGCCTCAGGGAGTCAGGTGTCCTGCCCCCCGACAAGGAGCTGAGGTCTGAGGTCGTAGGCGGCGAGGAGGTCGACATCTTCTGCGACGCTCCGTTGATCGTGGGCGAGGTGACCGCGCACGCGGAGTCAGAGGAAGAGCTCTACAAGCTACTAAGAAAGGCCGAGGCCGCTGAGAGAGCCCTCGGGAGGCCGTCGTTCAAGAAGATCCTTGTCGTGCTCACCGCCCCTAGGCGCGTAGCGGAGAAGCTCAGGGAGCTCAGCGTAGAGCATGACGTCGAGCTGATTCTTGGAAAGGTCATGGAGTAGGGCGCACCTCCTCGGAGACCTCAGCCAGCGTAAAGATGCACCTGTTAAGCGATAGCGCGTTAAAACCTCGATACAACTTAGTTGCCCTTTAGTCTCAGAAGCAAATATATTCCGAGACTCATGAGATATTTTCTAGACATGGTTGCGTCTGAGATTAAAGTGAGGGTCTCAAAAAAGTTCACAATATACCTTCCGAGGACGGTAGCGAAGGCTGCCGGTGTGAGGGAGGGTGAAGTACTCAGAGTGAGGGTCGATGGCTCCAGAATTATCCTAGAACCCATTCTAGACCCTTTTGACTTCGCGCTAAAGGGGCCGAAATTTGCCAAAGTAACTTTCGAGGAGTTCGAGAAAGAATCTGAGGAGCTGCAGAATGAGATCTTCGGCTAGGCTAAGGATACTCTTGGATTCCACGTACCTCTTACCAATACTTGGTGTGGAAGTCGAGGGTACAGAAGATGCCCTGGCTACCCTAAGGAAACTCAGAAGGGAAAATAGAGCCACTTTCTACTACACTCCTCTTAACATCCTGGAATGCTTGGGGAAGATTACTATGCTGGAATATGACCATAGCACTGTAGCTACGGGGTTATCCCTAATCGAGGAGGAGTTTGAACAAGTTAGCCCCAGCACTCTAGGCTACTTTAAAGCCCTTGCGCTTAGGAAAAGGGCTTTAAAGACTTAATAGACCTCCTACTGTTCGTAACAGCGGCAAGCGAGAACCTCCTGTTCCTCACGAGAGACAGCGACCTTATCCGCTTCCTCAGAAAGAGCGGAGAAAACTTGGCTGCCATCCTCTACGAGGAAGATTTCCTGAAGATGTTCCGGTAGCCCCCTCACAAGCTTTAAAACGTTTAACCTTATACCAGCTTCGTGGCCATTGAGATCAAGAACCTCACGTTTACTTATGCGGGGAAAGAGGAGCCCGCTCTCAGGGACATAACGCTGACCATCGAGGAGGGTGAAACCGTACTTCTTCTGGGCAGGAGCGGCTGCGGCAAATCCACGCTACTGAAGGCGATTAACGGTTTGATCCCCAACAGGTATGAGGGCGTGTACGAGGGAGAGGTCAGGGTTAAAGGGGTCACCGTGAAGGGGGCTAGCCTTGCGCTCCTCTCGCGTCTAGTGGGAACCGTTATGCAGGAGGTGAGTAAGCAGCTCGTGCTACCGAACGTCGAGGACGATGTTGCCTTTGGGCCGTGCAACCTCTGCTATCCTAGGGACGAGATCAGGGAGAGGGTTAAGCGGGCCCTCGAGAGCGTCGACGCCTACCACCTCAGAGACCGGGACGTCAACGAGCTCAGCGGCGGGGAGAAGCAGAGGGTCGCCATCGCCGGGATACTTGCGATGGATCCGCCCATCGTTCTCATGGATGAGCCCCTCGCGAACCTGGATAGTGAGGGTGTCAGGCTCGTCCAGGAGCAGATCAAGGACTTCAAGAGAAGGGGGAAGACCCTCATAATCGCCGAGCACCGAGCAGAGGAGGTGCTTGAGGTGGGAGTAGACAGGGTTCTCTTCATGGATAACGGGAGAGTGGTTAAAGAGATAAGGAGCGAGAGCGAGCTTGAGAGCCTTGTGGGGCTTGTGAAGGTCCCGGCAAGGATCCTAGCTAGGAGCTGCCCGGGGCCTGTTCTACCCGACGCGCCACGATCGCCCCCAGCCGGGAAGGTCGCGATAAAGTTTGAGAACGTTAGCTTCGACTACGACGGCCGGTCGGTCTTACGGGATATAAACCTGGAAATACGTGAGGGTGAGAGAGTGGCGCTTCTCGGGAACAACGGCGCGGGGAAGAGCACGCTCGCCAAGCTTATCCTTGGTATTCTGAAGCCGAAGAAGGGGAGGGTTCTGGTCTACGGTATGGATACTCGTGAGAAGGAGGTCTACGAGCTGGCAAGCTACGTTGGGCTGGTGTTCCAAGACCCGCTTACCATGCTTTTCGCCAGAACTGTTGAGGAGGAGCTCTCCTACGGGCCTAGGAACCTCGGCGTGTTGCCAGGCGAGATAGCACGCCGCGTAGCCGAGGCCGCCTCCATGTGCAGGATCGAGCATCTCTTGGGCTACTCTCCCTTCGCGTCGAGCTACGGCGAGAAAAAGAGGATTGCTGTCGCCTCGATTCTAACTATGAGGCCGAGGGTGCTTATACTGGATGAGCCCACAGCTGGCCAGGACTACGCGAGTTACGCATCCTTTATGGACTTCGTTTCCGGGCTCGTCGGCGCGGTAGGGACGCTAATCCTTATAACCCATGACACTGACCTAGCGATCGAGTACACTGATAGGACTGTGATCCTGTCCGGCGGGAGGATAGTTGCCGACGGGCCGACGCGCGAGGTCCTAGCAAGGGAAGAAAACCTGAAGGCTGGGAAGATCAGGGAGACGAGCCTGATACGGGTAAGCCGGGAGCTCACCGGCGGTAAGGCGGTGCTCAGCTTCAAGGAGCTCCTGCGCGTCTGCGGTTTCTCCCCCACCGCCACGAGTAATAATTAAAGCCCGTCATCTTCGGTAACGCCTACCCTCCTCTGGTAGCAAACCCTTTTCCTATGAGAATGCATGCTCTCCGCTAAACGATAGGAGTTGAGGAGCATCCTTCTTCACATTATGCTGAACGAAAGCCTTCGAGATGTGTGAACGAAATGTCGGTAACGCTGTGGAGAGCAGAGGGTGGAAAAGGCAGATGAGAAAATGAAAGCTCCACTTACTCGATGGTAGGTACGTTGCCTCCGTGCGCGTACTGTGAAAAAATTTATTATGAAATCGTCGTGTTAGAGTTTTGAACGAGCATGAGCAAGAAAGGGGTCTTCTCAACATCAAGCCTGGTTGCGATGGCTGTTGGAACAGCGCTGTACGCGGCATTCAACGTGTTCTTCAACATCCTCCAGCTACCTGGAACGCAGCTCGTCTCCTTGAGGCCCAGCGTCGCTATACCCATGTTTTTCGGGTACGTGTTTGGCCCCGTTGTGGGCTTCGTCAGCGGGTTCCTTGGAAACATCATAAGCGACGCGATAAGCTGGGGTGGGTTCTGGTGGAACTGGGACGTAGGCAACGGTCTACTGGGTCTTATCCCCGGTCTAGCCTACTACTTCATACCTAGAGACAGCATATTCAAGAGAAGGGGCTATATCGCCTGCGCGGTGCTGGCTGTCGTCGCGGCCGTCGTCGGCATGGGATTCGCGGCCTACACTGACTACATCTTCGGCTATGGCATCTCCACGATAGAGGAGGCGACGTACGCCCTCTTCCTCCCTGCAGCTATTACTGATGCTGTGAACGGAGCTATCCTGACTCCGATACTCGTTGCCGCTTACGCAGCAGCCGTGAAAGGTAGGGCAAGGAGGCTCTAATGTCTACGAGGTTCATAAGGTACATCGAGGGAGAGAGCGTAATCCACAGGCTTGACCCCAGGTCTAAGCTGACATTCGTCTTCTTTATGGTTCTCTGCCTAACCCTTGCCTACAAGCTATTGCTGGTCATCCCACTCTTTGCCATTTCTGTTATTTACTACGCGATGGCAAAGCTACCTTGGAACAAAACGAAGAACACCTGGAAGTTCATCCTGATCATCGTTCTAGTGCTTTCCCTGTTGAACTACTTCACCGTCGCCTTAGTCTACGGTCAAGGTTCTCTCCTCGAAAAGCTCACCTCTCCTCGAGCCATCGCATCCGCGATTACACCCGTTCTAAAGCTACTCTCCTTAGCGCTTGTAACCGCCACACTCGTGTTCACGACGCCACCGAACCTCTACGCACCCGCCTTGGGGCAGATGGGCTTCCCCTACAAGGCAGCATACGTTATACAGCTCGCCTTGAGGTACGTTCCCGAATTCACGGCCGAGCTTGGCAGGACGCTTGAGGCTCAGATGGCCAGAGGCTTCAGGCCCCGAGGAGGAAAGAACCCTCTAGCGAGACTGCTGGCGATAGTCCCCTTAGTTGTGCCCGTGACAATCTCTGCCTCGCTTTCTATCTACGACATCGCGGACGCTATGGAGCTCAGGGGTTTCGGTGAGGAGAGGTGCCACACGTGGTACAGGGAGCTTAGGCTTAGCCGGGGAGACAAGCTTCTCCTGGCGGTCTCGTACTCGCTGGGCCTACTCTACGTTGCACTCTTTTTGTCCAAGCTCGCATAAGATACTTTTTTAGCGTGCCTTATCTCTGTTTTGAGCAGATCCTGCTAACGGCCTCGTCCAGCTCGGCTAGGAAGCCCTCCAGCCTGGCCACCGGAACCCTCGCGCCCGCCGCCTCCCTGTGGCCGCCTCCGTGCCCCTCGTACCTCGGGGCTAATTCACGGAGGAGGGCGTTGAGGTCAACGCAGCCAGTAGCGGAGCGCAGGCTCATCACGGCCCAGTCGCGCTTCACCTCGATTGCTAATCCGACGGGTCTTCCCGATTGGACGTGTGAGAAGGTTGCCATAGCGCCTAGAGGGGCACCGGGGTTCACAACGTAGGCGATGCTTTTAAGAACCACGAGCTTCGACGGCAGAGCTCTCCTGGCTTCCTCGAGGTTCCGGGCTTCCCGAATAGCAGAGGCGACGAGGAAGTCGATGCTCGAGGGTAGCCTGTTCCCCGCCAGCTCCGCTACGAGCTCCCGCTTCCGGTCGTGGTCGCGCCGCAGGCCCTCCAGCCCGAGCGTGAGTACCCCGGCTTCGAGGTAGAGGGCTCGGATGTCCCAGAACCCGAGGTACGTGTTGAACCACTCGGTCCGCACGGCGTAGTCGCCGATAGCCCCGTAGAGGGCCACACGGCTCAGCTCGTGGGGCGGGTTCAGGTTCCTAAAGGCGAGCTCCGCTGTTGAAGGCCCCTGCTCGTGGAAAACCTTTACTCCCAGCTTTTCGAGGAGCTCGAGGCCACCCTCCGGCGTAGGATGGTGGTCGATGTAGATTGCCTCCCTGAAGGCTGAAAGCTTCTCTGCGACAGCCCTCCACGTTCTCTCGTCGAGGGAGATGTCCAGAACTACCACTCTCTCCGCTTGGCCGGCGAACTCCTCGAGGTCGCCGAGCAGGCCTACAGGGTGCGAGAATACCACGCGGCCGCCGAATACCGAGTAAGCGATGGCGGCCGACGTAACGCCGTCGCAGTCGCCGTGCGCGAATATAACTGTCTCCACGGGAGATCCTCTACGCGGGCTTAGCGAAGCCCCACTTCTCTAGGGCCCGGGCTAGCTCCCTGTGGCTCCTGGCGTACTCGTCGAGGCTGATTCCCTGGAGCGCCGCGTCGATCGCCTGCCTAGCCGCTGCTGCCCCTGCGCGTGGGCCGTCGGGGTGGCCGACAACGCCTCCACCCACCTGTATGACGATGTCTGTGCCCATCTTCGAGATGACCTCTGGGAGCGTCCCGGGGTGGAGCCCGCCGCTCGAAACGGGGAACGCGGGCTTGATGCCGCTGAAGGGCTGAGGGAGGTGGAAGACGTCCTCGCCGTCGGGCACGTAGGTTTCCTCGCGCAGCACCCTAGCGTTCCTGATCACGTCCACCGCCCTGGCCTCCAGCTTCCCCACCTCCGGCGTCCCCACGTGTAGCTGGTCGACGCCCACTAGCCTGTAAAGCTTCGCCAGGGTGAACATCGAGACGCCGTGGTACGGGTTCCTCGTGAAGGCGGCGTGCATAGCGCGGTGAGCGTGGATCGCGAGGCCGTGCTCCTCCGCCAGGTCCCTCACGTAGCCGAGGGAGGCCCAGCCGGCCACCACGACGTCGACCATCACGTAGGGGTTCCCGTAGTCCGCGACGAGCTTGAGGCGGCGCTCCATCTCCCTGACGTCGGCGGTGATGTTCGCGAACCAGGCCTTCCTCTCACCCGTCTCCCGCTCCGCCCTGTCGATCGCCCTCATCACGGCTCTAGCTCTCTCCTCGAACCTGCAGTAGCTCGGGCTGGCTAGGTTCTCGTCGTCCTTCACGTAGTCCATGCCCCCCACGAGGAGCTCGTAGGCGAGCCTCTCCACCTCCTCGGGCGTGTAGCCGACCTTGGGCTTCGGCACGGTGCCTACGATCGGCCTCCCCCTGATGCCGAGGGTCTCTCGAACGCCATGTATGCCCTTCGAGGGGCCTTTGAAAGCCCTCAGGAACCTCGGGGGGAGGTAGATGTCCTCGACCCTAAGCCCCTTGACCCTCTTCATGCCGAACACGTTGCCCGCTACTGATGCCAGGAAGGCGGGCATGTTGCCCTCCTCGAAGAGCTCCGCGGGGTAGGCGACGCGGACGAGGTAAGAGCCGTCGCCGAGGTCGCGGAACTCGTAGGCCTTGCCCATCAGCCTGTCAACCCTGCGCTGGTCGTACCACTGGTAGAGGGTGGTCCATGTCCCGACGCTGCTCTCTGCCGCGACCGCGCCGGCCGCGTCCTCGACGGTGAAGCCCTCAGCGGGCGTAACCCTGAAGGTGACGACCACCTCCTCATCCGGGTCCGGGGTGTAGCCGCGCTTGACAAAAGCCGGGTAGGGCTCAAACTCCTCAGGCATGAGGCTCGATATCGAGAAGAGGAGAAGTGTTATAAAAACCTAGAGTTTTCCCGCCCCGTATCTCATTGCTTCGCCGATGTATTTCTGCGTGAAGACGTATATGGCTATTATCGGGATGGCGAAGATTATCGTCCGGGCGGCGAAGTCGCTCCAGAATATCGTCTGGCTCGTGGCGGTCTCGTAGACGTAGGCGGCCAGCGTTTCGATCCTCAGGAAGTTCGCTATGATGAACTCCCCCCAGGCGCCCATGAAGGCGAAGAGAGCTATCACGATCATCGTGGGCTTGGAGGCCGGGAGGACCACGTCGAAGATTATCTGCCTCCAGCTGGCGCCGTCAATGAACGCGGACTCATCGATCTCGCGCGGCAGGGCGTCGAGGTAGTTTTTCACCATCCACGTCTGGAAGGGGACCGCGCCCGCGGTGTAGATGGCTGCCAGCACGACTGGGTTTCCGATGACGGGGACGCCGATCTGGTTCAGCTTGAGGAGCATCACGTAGAGGGCTATGACCGCCGCTACCCCGAAGCCCCCGCCCACCTGGTTCAGGACAAGGTAGGCTACAAGGAGCGCGTCCCTGCCGGGGAACTTGAAGCGCGAGAAAGCGTAGGCGGCTGGGGTGATCACCACTAGGGCGAAGACGATGTTTGTGACCGCGACGAGCAGGCTCAGGACTGTCGCGTTGATGAAACGGGGGTCGCTGACGGCCTTCAGGTAGTGCTCGAGCGAGATGCCAGTTGCGAGTATCTGGGCTGGGTCGGTCACGAGGCTCTGTCCTCGAACGAGGCTGGTCAGCACCGCGAAGAGGACGGGGTACAGCAGAATGAAAACTATGAGGGCTGAGAGCGTCGTCAGCGCTACCGCGCCTACGAGCCTCAACCAGTACCTCGCCATCACGTACCACCCGTTGAGGTCCGCTTGTATATCAGGTAGTACCACGCGAGGGCGTATAGCAGCAGTATCAGCACAACGACCAGGTACGCGGCGGTGGAGAGCCCGTACTGCTGGTCCAGGTAGGCCCTGTTGTAGCCGAAGAGCACCATCATCTCGTTGACCCCTCCGGTTGTCCTTGAGAACCAGAGGAACTGGATCTCCTTCGTCGGCCCTCCGTTGTTGATGAGCAGAGGGACCATGAACGCCTGCAGCGAGGCGCCCGCCGTCAGAATGCTCGCGAACAGCACTGGTCGGGAGGTCAGGGGGAGCATTATTTCCCTGAAGCGCTGCCAGACCGAGGCGCCGTCTACCATCGCAGACTCTATTAGCTCCTTGGGAATGGAGGAGATAGCCGCCATAGTGACGGTCATTATGAACGGGTAGGCGAGCCACATCTCAACTATGTTATACACCAGGAAGGCGTCCCACTCCCTGTTGTATATGCTGAAATCAACGCCAATCGAAGCAAGGTAGTTTGCCACGGGCCCTATCCCGGGGGCGAACATCATCCTCCAGGTGGTTACGGAGAGCAGGACTGGGAGGGCCCAGGGTACGAGCAGGGCAGCGCGCATCACCTTCCGGCCGTAGATCATGGGGCTTGAGAAAAGGAAGGCTAGGGAGACTCCCACGGCTACCTTCAGGGGAACGCTGGTCAGCACGAATAGCAGGGTCTTGAAGATGGAGTAGGGGAAGCGCGAGTCCGTGAAGAGGGTCTGGAAGTTCTGCAGGCCCACGAAGTGCATCGAAATCCTGTCTATCTCCTGGTCAATGCCGGCAGTCGCGGAGCCTACTAACAGGTCGTAGTTTCCCTCGACCTCCCTGAGGCGGTCCCTGCTCTGCTGCAGCAGGCCTAGCGCCTGATCTACCTTTGGGAGAACAGCTTCGCGCAGCTGGCTCAGGTCGTTCTCAGTCAAGGCGAGCTTGAAGCCGACGATCCTGTCCACGTCCCCCCATATGCCGCTGTCAATGATCGAGACGGCCCTGTACAGGGTGTCGCCCAGGCCCCGGTAGTAGTAGAGGAAAGTGGTGTTGCTGTTGATGATGCTTGAGGCGTAAGTCAGGTCTTCATCGACTCTGCTCCTGATGGAGGTGAGCCTGCTGATCGAGAAGTTCTGGGGCGTGGATGACGCGATGAGGGTTTTCAGCTCGAGCAGCGAGGCGATGGCGTCGCTCAGGTAGTCGTCGGCCCTGCGCACCTGACTCAGAACATTCTCCTTATTCGCGGAAAGGTAGCTGGTTATCACTGCCCTCTGAGCCTGAAGCTCCTTAATCCTGGGCTCTGAGGCAATGTTTACGTTGTTGGCGTCGGTGAAAGCTATGTACACGGAGTACGCAATCGGCCATAGTGAGAAGAAGAGGTACATGGCCAGGCTGAGGAAAATGAGAAGAAAGGCTACTCGAGCCGGGTAGAGCTCCGATCCGCTTTTCTTGGGCATGAGAAAAAGCACCCGTTTACCAAATTAGCAGAGGTTTAGCCTCCTATCTTGGCAACGATCTTCGACTGGGCGTCGTCGAGTAGCTGCTTGACTACGCTGAGCGTCGCCTGCTCTCCCTGCTCGTTGTACTTGGTCACGATCGCGTTCAGAGCATCCGATACAGGTCCCCAGACGTAGTTCATGTTCGCCGACTTGGGCATCGGAACGCTGTTTGCCACGGCCTGGGCGAAGCCGAGTATCGTCGGGTACTTGTCGGCGTTAGCCTGCAGGTATTGGAGGATTGAGAGCTTGACGGGTATGTAGCCCGCGTCCGCGAGCGTCTTCAGGGCGTCATCGTTCAACGTGAACCACATCGTGAAGAGTATTGAGGCGTAGAGCCTGTTCTTGTCGCCCTCGACGACCTTAGTCACCCACATCTGCTTTACCCCGGAGAAGGGCTTGGGCGTCTTCCCGTCGATAGGTGGTATCGGGTAGACGACCACGTTCTTTATGTTCTGCTTTATTGTGGGTATGTTCCAGGGACCGGTCACCATGCACGGGGTCCTTCCGTCAGTGAGTATCTTGAGCTGAGCCTCCATGCCGACATCCGAGGTGTACATGTACTTCATTACGTGCTGGATGTAGAAGGTTATCCCGTCGACCGTTCCCTGGCTGTTAACGCCAACCGCGTTCCTGTCCTCGTCGTAGTAGAAGCCGCCGAAGGCGGTGACAAACGGGTAGACGTGGTACGGGTCGATCTGGTACGCTATGCCGTACGTATTCTTGGAGGGGTTGTACCACTGCTGCATGATCTTCTCGAAGTCGCTCCAGGTCTGCGGCGCCGAGGGCACGAGGTCCTTGTTGCACACGAGTGCTATAGCCTCAGCCGCCCATGGTAGACCGTAGAGGTGCAGCTTGTACACGCCGCTCGTGTAGGCTGAGGCCATGTACTGGGCCTTCAAGTCTGTGAGCGTCTCGGGGGGCAGGTACTGGTCCAGCGCCACTATAGCGCCGCTGTCGGCGAGGTCGCCCGTCCAGTCGTGCGCCCAGGTGAAAACGTGAGCCGTGTTCTCGACATCGCCTGTGAGTACGCCGGCTTTCACCTGCTCCTTGAGGTTCTGGACGTTCGTGTACTTAACGGTGATGCCGGGGTACTCCTGCTGGAACTTCGCGATAACGTTCTTCATCACGTCTACCTCCCACTGGCTCATCCCAGTCCAGAAGTTGATAGTCACCTGGATCTGCCCTGACTTGGCCTTCTGCACGAAGTCGTAGAAGTAGCTGGGCACGCGTATGGTGCTGGTGCCGATGGTAATTGTCTTCAAGGCAGGGGCTTGGGGCTGGCTGGGCTGAGTCGCGTTCGATGGAGGCGTCTGGGGCGGCTGAGCTGGGGCGGACGGTTGCGTCGGTTGAGTCGGCTGAGTGGGTTGGCTAGGCGGAGGGGTGGTTGTGGATTGGTAGTAGAAGTAGACTATCCCTAGCGCCACTACGATGAGAACAACCGCGATGATGATATTTCGGCTTGTGCTTTTGCTCAAAACTCCCACCTCTTGCAAGACTTAGTCTCCTTGCTACTGTTTAAATCTTTCTCCATAATGTTTTTTAATTCGCTTAGGAAGCCAGTTTTATTCTCCCCCTTAATTACCAACCTTATTAAGGCATGCGAGGCTAGTGGGAAAGGAGCCGTTCATGTACAGGGTACTTGGGAGGGAGAAGATAGCTGGGACTCGATTCGGAAAATACCTAGTTGAGTTCTCGCTGAAGTGGCCCGAGGGGGTGGAGTACCTGTACCTCGTAGCGCCCTTCACATCCTACTTCCCCGGAAGGGTCGAGCTGAGGCGCGAGGGCGAGAGGGGAAGGGTTGTTGTCTCGCTTTGGGAGGGCTCGTACCCCTACAGGTTCAGCTCTACGTGCGGATTCACTGTTCTAGACGTGGAGAACCCTTCTAGGGTGAGAGTGAGGCTTTGGCCTGACAGCGGCGTTGAGGAGGATTTTTCCCTAGCTGAGATCGGAGTCACAGACTACGCGACGGCCACCAGTGAGGGGAGGTTTGTGCCGGAGCTTCTCGTCCACGACGAAAGGGACCCCTCCTTCGTTAGCAGGTACCTGGGCTTCACCATCCTTCGCTTTAAGGCTCCGACGCGTCTCCTAGATCGGGTTTTCGTCGAAGCAAGCGATGGAAAGAGGGTCGAGATGCGGAGGTACGTGAGCACCGAGCTCGTAGACTACTTCCAAGGAGTCGTCAGTGGCGGCGTGAAGGGTTACAGGTTCCTCTTAGAGGCCGGTGGCGAGCGTCTCTACTACGGACGGGAGGGCCTAGGAGACGAGAGCTACATCGAGCCCGGGGAGATCGTGGGGATCGACGAGCCATACTGGTACGTCGGTAGTACTTACTACCTGATCTTCCCAGACAGCTTCACCCGCAGTAAGGTGAGCATCTCGGGCAACACCAGGCCCCGTGCCCGTCTAGGTGGGTCTCTGCGCGACGTGGCCGAGAGCCTCGACTACATAGCATCGCTGGGGGTCGAGGCGGTCTACCTGACTCCCATATACAGGTCGGTGAGCTACCACAGGTACGACGTCATTGATCACACCGAGGTTGACGAGGATCTGGGTGGCTGGGAGGGCTGGAGCAGGCTCGTCGAGGAGGCCGAAAGGAGGAATATAAGGATCGTAGTGGACATTGTGGCCCACCACGTTTCCTCGTGTAGCCCAGAATTCCTCAGAGCCCTGTCCGAGGGCGGCGAGCACAAAGATTGGTTCAGGTTCTTCAGCGGTTTTGACGAGCGGGAGGCGGAGCTTTTGAGGGCGTTCATCGCAGGCGGTTGCAGGGAGTTTCCCGCTGGGCTCCGGGGTAGGAGGCCCTTCTACGAGACCTTCATCTGCAACTGGGGGATGCCAAAGCTCAACTACTCGAATCAGCGGGTGGTTGAGAGGCTTTGCCAAGTGGCATCGTTTTGGCTCACCCGCGGGGCTAGCGGCTTGAGGATAGACGTTGGGCACGCGTTGCCTGACGCCGCCCTGAAGCAGCTATACTCGACTGTGAAGGGGCTGAAAAGGGATGCGCCCGTGATACTGGAGGTGAGCAAGGGGGTTGTCTACTACCCCTACGGCGTCACCGCTGACTCGGCGATGAACTACGACTTGAGGGAGGCTCTGCTAGACTTTATCGTGTACAGAAAAATCGACTCGGAAACCTTCGTTAGAAGGCTCAAGGAGCTCTACGCTCGCACGCCCGTCTTCGCGGCGAACTCCATGTACAACCTGCTTGGTAGCCACGACACGCCCCGCATCACGACCCTAGCTGAGCGGTGCGGGAGCGAGTGCCTCAGGCTACTCTACGTGGTCCTCTTCGCGCTCCCAGGCTCCCCCTCCATATACTACGGGGACGAGGTTGGAATGCACGGGGGAGACGACCCCGATAACAGGCTCCCCATGTTGTGGGATGAGGAGAATTGGGACAGGGACCTGCAGTGCCTCATAAGGCGCCTTGCCTTACTGAGGAGATCGCTGGCGCCCCTCAGGCTTGGGTTCTTCGACGTGCAAGTGATGAATAAGGGCGCTGTGGCCATCATGAGGGAGTGGAGAAGTGAGGAGGCTATGGTTGTGTTCAACGCGAGCGAGAAGGAAATCGACGAGCCCATCGACGGCTACGCGACTGTCCTAGCGAGCGATAGCGCAGGAGAAAAAGTCCTAAAACCTTATTCCTGGAGGATACTCTACAAGGTAAAGAAACCTTAAAAAACTATTTACTTTCTTCTAAGGAGCATTGCTACCGCTAGGCCTATCAGCACTCCAGCTATCAGGCCCACTATTAGTGACCTTGTGAGCTCCTCAGGCTTCACCCCCACCTGAGTGGCCGGCGGGCATGGCGGGCACGCGGGGCACTGCGGCTGCTGTGGCTCAGGGCATATGCACTGCTGGGTGGGCTGCGTTGCAGTAGCCTGTGAGACGCCGTGGACCTTTGCGAGGGTGCCGTTCTTTTCTGCAACATAGCCTGAAAGCTGCGCGTACTGGTCTTGAGCGGTGGGTGCGAGCAGGTCCATCACGCGGGGCACGACGTTGAAGAGAACGGCTTTAGCGTGCTTGGAGCCAACGCCCACGACCCAGACGTCGGGGTCTAGGCCGAAGGCCCTAATCTTCATCGTGCCGTAGCCGTCGTAGCTCGTCACAGCCACAACGTACTTCCACTTATCCGCGTTGCCGGCATCGGGGAGAATGTCCTTCGAGACCTCAGCTATTATGGCGTTTCTCGCGGGATCGGCGTAGACTTTGAACTTGCCGTCCTGTACTGCGACGGTGCCGTCTGAGAGGTAGATCGCCGCCTTCTCGCCGTTCGGAGCAGGGTCGGAGCCCCAACCCGGGGCCAAGAGTAGCGCGATGTGCCACGCCGAGTCTTCAGTAATGTTTACGTTTAAGCCGAAGGTGTCCGTCCTCCCCGGTACGCTGAGAGTCGTGCGTATGTATATCTGCGGGTACTGCAGGCAGAAGCCGTTGGGGCCGCTCCACGGGTTACCGCCGAGATCCTTGAAGTACACTTCGAACGTGAGGCTGCTTCCCGAGTCCACCACCCTGAACTTCGTTAAGTCGAATACTCCTGGTATGAAGACGTCAGCCTTGGGGTACTTGTAGCCTCCAGCCCCGTCATCGTCGCCCTCAGGGTCGCTCATCTCGAACAGGACTTTCCCGGCAGCTGCAGCCGCCGCGCGAGGCACGATCATCTGATAAACCGAGCCGACTCGGGTGGCGGACTCCACGACTGTTGAGCCTGAGTAGGAGGCGGCTGTAACGTAGAATAGCTCTCCCTGGCTAAGACCCAGCGCGCTCCAGGGCACGAACGCCTCCACTGCGTCCCCGACTGACGCCTTGAGGTAGAAGAGCGGTGTCCACCCTCCGCGGCCGTCAGCGGCGCTGACAACCACGCTGAGGTTCGCTGGGTACACCAGCACTTCGTAGAATAGCCCCATGCCCATGTCGAGCTTCGAGTACCGTGGGAACGAGTTGAAGCCCGGGTGGAATGGGCTCACGCTCCTCGCGCTGCAGGTGGTGTATACGGCTACGGCGGTCTTCGCGTCGTTAAGCGAGCTCTTGGAGACCGGGATGGCGGTGATGTACATGCCCTGACTCGTCAGGAGGACGAGGACGCTCTTGAACAGCCTGTCACCTAGGGACATGTTGAGAGCGCCCGCCCACTCCCCGGCGCTTAGCTTCCCGTCGAGCTCCGGTGGGGTTGCAGGGGGTTTGGGATAATCCCTGTTGAGCGTGCCGACTGGTGTAGCGTCGGGGTTGAACTGGGTCAGCAGGTAGTCCGGCGGCTTCAGCCCCGCGTCCTCGTAGGCTCTTCTGAGGTAACCCTTGTAGAGCGGGTTCGCTGGGAAGCCTCCTCCCATGTCGCCACCGTACCAGAATGTCCAGTCGCTGGCCTCCGCCCTCAGGAGGTCTTCGGCCGCTTTCCGGTTGACGGTCAGCGCTTCCCGGAGGCTGTTGACTCCCAGTGCTTTCAGCACGTCTTGCCTCGTCTTGACGAGCATCATCCAGGCAGCGTTCTCCTGCCTTTGACCTATCCAGACCGCTAGCTCGCCCCCAGACCAGGAGCCCTCAGGTATCTGGGCGGTAACGTCCCTTCTGGGCAGCTGCGTGTAGGCGTCTTCGGTGAGGCTTAACGGGGTGTCTGAGATGTCCCTGCCCACTAGGTCAAGGTACTTGTAGCTCTTGGCGGGCAACTCACGGGCGGTGCCTGCGAACTTCGCGAGGTACTCGCGCGGGGTTATCGTGGTGAGTAGACCCTTAGACTGGTACTCGCTCAGCAGCGAGTAGAGGCTGTCGAGGAAAGTGTCGCCGAACTCTGGGTAGCTTTCCCACGGGTTCTCCCCGTCGAGAGCTATGACGACGACGTTTGTCCCATCACTGCTCTTCGCGAGCGACAGCAAGCGGTTTACGAGGTCTTGAGCCGCCTGCTTCGAGTCACCTCTGCTGTACTGGAAGCCTATCAGGTTGCTCAGCTCGCTGTTCCTGAAGAACACGTAGAGCTTGGTGCCGTTGAGCGTCGCGAACCAGGCCTTCATACCCACCGAGGGGTCGGATGGGTTGAGGCCCGCCTTCACCAAAAGCGTGTCGTCCGTGACGGCCCAGGTGTAGCCCTCGCTTGCAAAGGCCGAGAGAACGTAGCCGTTCACAGCCTGCTCAGCGGGCCATATTCCCACAGGCCTGTAGTTGAACACCTTCTGGAAGAGCTGCGTGCTCAGGGATACGTGGACTTTAACATCGTCAAGCAGGCCTAGGTCCGCGAGGATTGGTGCCAGCGGGTGGCTGTAGGGCACGGGTATCAGCTCTGCTTGCCCCTTCTCTGCTAGGGAAGCGTACATTGGTAGAACCTTCCGCAGCAAGTCCCTGTGGACGCTCAGCACGGCTTGAAGCTGCTGCCTGGTGAAGCCCTTGGCGCCGTTGAGCGCCTGGACCCTGAGCTGGTAGACGTCGGGGTACTGCTCCCGCAAAACCATGGGGTCGATCCAGAACAGGTTGAAGAGCACGGCGAGGTCAAGGTAGTCCTGGTCGGAGAACTCGCCAACCACCCTCCTCTTATACTCCTCCTCCGGTAGCGCTATGTACGCGCTCAGCGCCTTCTGGGCCCTGTCCCTCAGCTCCGCGAACCTCGGGACCACGTTCACAACCCGGTCCCAGTTCACGTCGAAGAAGCCTCCCGGCATGGAGAGCATCGAGAACTTCTCCTCAGTGGTCAGGGGCTGACCCTCGGCGATCTTCTCGGATATGATGAGCCTGTAGTCTTTGACGCCGCTGTTGTAGTCGAGGATCTGCTGCACTAGCGAGCCCGAGAAGGTGAACGTTGCCTTCACGTCGGGGTGCTTCGACAAAATGTAAGCCATCTTGTAGTAGTTCCCAACCGTGTGCATCCTAGTCCAGGGTAGAAGGAAAGACGTCCCATTCACGTCGTAGTACCAGGGCTGGTGGTAGTGCCAGATCAGCACAACGTAGAGGGTGCCTGAGGGCTGCTGGCCTAAAGCAGGGTACATCAGCACCTCAGCGAGGAGGATTAAGGTCAAGGCGAGAGTCACAACTTTGCTATTCTTCATCAAAACCACCTGTAAGAAAAAAATACTTTTAAGAAGTTTTGACTTGAGTCCCCCCGGTTGCCTCCTTGGGTTTCCTCTTGCCAAGGAAGTAGCCCGCGCCTACGCCGACAAGCAGAAGCACCACCGCTAGAGCCGCCGCGACTCCAGTATTAATGGTAGAAGCCTTGAGGGACTCCAGCTCGCTTGAGAGCTGCGAGTTCTGGTCCTGAAGGGACTTCACCTGGCTCTGAAGGCTGCTGAGCTGGCTTTGCAGGCTCGAAACTTGGCTCTGGAGGTTGCTGACCTGCGACTTGAGGCTGTCCCTCTCCTGCGTCACGGAGGAAAGCTGGGCCTTGAGCTGCGCGACCACCTGGGAAGCTATGGGCGGAATAGTGGCGGGCATCTTTGCGTCGATGTCCATGCTGCTGAGCCACGCGTACTGCTGGTCAGCTGTAATACCGTTAGGGTACTCCGGCGCGTACACTGCGATGTCGAGCACACGAGGCTCGATGCCGAACTTTATGGCGTTGGCTATCAGGGTCTTCTGGGCATCAGTTGCCGTTGCAGTGGCCCAGATGTTCCAGTCGCCCTTGCTGAGGCCAACTCCTCTGATCTTCAGTGGGCCGAAGCCGTCGTGGCTCGCTACGGCCACCACGATCCTCCAGTTCTTGATGTTGCCGACGTCACCGTACTCGAAGAGACCCCTGTCCACGGTGGCTACGATGGCGTTGCCATCTACACTTACCTTAAATTTATCGTCCTGGACGACCTCGTCGAAGGGCCTGTAGAGGACCGCGCACTGCCCAGTGGGCAGGGGCTGAGGGGGTGTTTCCCAGCAGGGGCCGATGATGAGGGCGTAGTGCCACGCCCAGGTCGGGTCGAAATTCAGGTTCAGTCCCACCGCGCTTAGCCTGGCGGGCACGTTCGGCGTTGCATCCGTGTGTATGTAGATGTGGACCTGCTGGAGGCAGAAGCCGTTTTTACCGGCCCACGGGTTACCGCCGAGGTCCTTGAAGTATACCTTAAAGGTTACCGCGGTGTCGGTTGTGTAGACTTCGAACTTCACGATATCAAAAACCCCTGGCTTGAAGACGTCAGCCGTGGGGTAGCCGTAGAAGCCTGGGCCCTTGTCGTCTCCCTCAGGGTCTGGAACCTGGATGGTAGGGTTCTCGGCTTTAGCCACCTGTGTTATCGCTAGCGAGAACACCAGCACTGCCAGGATTAACGCTCCAAACAGTCTGCCTTTACTCAACTGCTTTCACCTTCTGGCGTGTAAACTTGTCACACCGTTAATTAAAAGGATTTCTGTATCTGTTTATTTAATACTTCGTGGGATTATATTGATACTATAGTCCTCTACTGCCGATTTTCCGGCGATACGCGTAAATACCGCTGTGCGGTGTCGGCCATATGGCAGAGGAGCTGCAGAGGAGGGTTATCGAGGTTTACAGCAGGGTTTTGCCGAGCGTTGTAGGCGTCTCTACCCTAAGGGTCATCGACTTCCTCTTCACACAAGCGCCTATAACGGGCTTCGGCTCCGGAGTTGCTGTTGACAGGGGCATCATAGCCACTAACTCGCACGTCGTCGAGGGCTTCGAGAGGATCACCGTCACGACGCCCGACGGCGAAAGCAACCCCGCTGAGGTCGTTTCGGAGGACCCGCAGTGGGACATCGCGTTCCTCAGGGTGGATGGGGCTGATCTGCAGCCGGCTAGGCTAGGGGACAGCGACAGGGTTCAGATCGGCCAGTTCGTACTCGCTATCGGTAACCCGTTCGGCCAGCTGCTAGGCGGGCCGTCGCTCACATTCGGCATCGTGAGCGGCGTGGGCAGGACTCTCCGAGTCGAGGGGAAGGTTTACGAGAACATGATCCAGACCGACGCGGCCGTGAACCCGGGTAACAGCGGGGGGCCTCTGGTGAACCTGGACGCCGAGGTCATCGGGATAACGACGGCCATGATACCCTTCGCCCAGGGGATAGGCTTCGCCATCCCAGTGAACGAGGTCCGTTGGGCTCTGGATCAGGTGCGCCGCTTCGGCAGGATAGTTAGGCCTTGGATAGGCGTCTACGGCTTGGACGTGACTCCTATGGTCGCGCTCCAGCTGGGCTTGAGGGAGCCCGGCGGGGTCCTCGTTGTGAGGATAGCCGCCGGGGGGCCTGCGCACCGCGCGGGCATCAGGCCCGGGGACATTCTACTATCCGCCGACGGGAGGCGGCTGAAAGGCGTCTCCGACCTCATCGCCACCCTGAGGGAGCGAGGCGTGGGAGAAAGCATTGAGCTTGAGGTTTACAGGAGGGGCGTCGTTAGGAAGTACGTTGTCCGGATTGAGGAGGCTCCTTAACCCCTGTAGTGTCGGGCCATCTCCTGGTTCTCGGGGAGCGAGAGGACTGCCTCCCAGGCCTCTTCAGCCTGCTTCTCGGACTTTGTTCTGGGGTCTAGCATGAGCCAGTCGATGAGGATCTGCCTGCCCCCCTCCAGGAAGGCGGTCAGAGCC
Source organism: Infirmifilum sp. NZ (assembly GCF_022693705.1). Taxonomy (NCBI): domain Archaea; kingdom Thermoproteati; phylum Thermoproteota; class Thermoprotei; order Thermofilales; family Thermofilaceae; genus Infirmifilum; species Infirmifilum sp. NZ. Next base: position 1,753,977 of record NZ_CP094288.1, on the reverse strand, counting down.
ATCTCCATCCGCATCATGCGGGGCCAGAGAACCGCCTTGAGTATCTTCCCGGGGAGCTTTAAGCCTAGAGTCCTCCTGACCCCCTTCCCGGAGACCTCCGCTGGGACCTCCACAGCCACGTTGTCGGGGAGCCCGTCGATGGAGCCCATGTTGGGTATGTTCACCTGGTACACCGCTGGCTGGTCGTTCGCGATGGAGCTTATGATAGGTATCAGCGACTCATCCGTCCTTGCCGGCGGGAAGAAGCTGGACACCGAGAGCCTCGGGTCCGAGGCGACTCTCTCCAGCAGGCCCGTGTACCACTCGTGCCTCGCCAGGTACAGCATCCAGCCTACCTCGCTGTCGGGCCCTCCTGTTGGCCCGTACCAGCGCTGCTTCGTCCTGAGGTCCCAGTGGTACATCCAGGTCCCGCCCCTGACGGTGTCCCCGACGGGGAAGAGGCCGTAGCGCTTGTACATGTCGACCGCGGCGGGGCTCAGCTGTATGTCGAAGGGGTCTCTCTGGGTGAGCCTCCACCTCTCCCAGTAGTCGCTGGCTCTGCGCTCCACCCACTCGTCGATCAGCGGGTAGAGGTCCCTGCCCTGGTACGTTAGCTTGGTCAGCCATATCACGTGGTTGAAGCCTATCGCTTCGAACTCGACTTTTTCGGGGTCGTAGCCGAGGGCGCGGGCGATTTCCTTGTAGCCTAGGTGGCCGTGGCACAGACCTATGACCTTAACCCTAGTCTCCCTGGAGATCAGCGTGGTGAGCTCGAACACTGGGTTCGCCAGCTGAAGCAGCCATGCCTCGGGCGCTAGCTCCTCTACGTCCCTCGCCACCTCCAGCGCGAGCTTGAACTGGTAGTACCCCCAGATTGTGTGGTAGTCGCTGACCATGTTCCACTCGGTGCTGTTAACGCCCCTGTAGTAGCCGTGCCTCTCAGACACCTCCCTCATCTTCTCGTAGTAGCTGTGGCCGCCGAACATCGCAGTGTTGACGACGAAGTCGGCGTCCCTGATCGCCTCGCGCCTGTCGGTGGTAGCGATGAACTTGATGTCGGCACCCAGCTCCGAGGCATACCTCTTAGCGAAGCCCTCCACGAGCCTCAGCCTTCCCTGGTCGATGTCCATGAGCACGACCTCGCTCCCGAAGAGCGTGGGCGTGTGAAGCAGGTCGTGTATAATCTTAGAGCTCCAGGCGATGCTCCCAGCGCCTATGACCGCGATCTTAACCCTCGACACAAGCCCCTGAAGCGGGCGGGCTAAAATAACCGTTTCTTAACACTCCGAGAAACTACTTTTCAAGACGATCCGCTAGGGACCTGAGCTTAGCGAGGAGCTCCCTGTACCTCCTCGCCCCATCATCCGTGAGCTCGACGACCGTCCTTGGACCCCAGTCCGTGAAAGCCTTGTACACCCTCACGTAGCCCTTCTCCCTCAGCCTCCGAAGGTGGGTGTCGGCGTCTCCTATGCTCAGGCCAGCTATCTTAGCAATCTCCGAGACGGTGAGCGGGCCCAGGGAGTACAGTAAGGTGACTATGGCAAACCTCTTAGCATTCATCAGCTCCTCGTCGAGCTCGGGGAGACCGCTACTCGCCAGACTCCAGGCACCCCTTCGCCAGCCACAGACCATAGAGCGCGGAGACGAAGTACGAGAGGAGGACGATGCCCAGCCCTAGTATGGGAGTGAAGAGGAACGCTAGGGAGTCGGCACTGCCCTGGGCTTGCTGGAGTGCGATGCACAGGGGGGCGGGTGATCCCAGCAGGATGAGCAGCGCCGACAGCAGGAAGAGCTTCGAGTGCCTTGCCCCTCGTGCGAAGGCGTACAAGATCAGGTGGTAGATCCCTAGGGCGGGGACCCAGAGAACCGCGTAAACATACGGCGTCGGATACGGCAGGGCGTAGAGTACTACAAACGGAGCAAGAGCAAGAAGGCTCCTGAGGCCCCCCAGAGCCCAGGCCCGCCTGACGGCGCCAGGGGAGACTCTGGAGAGCAGCCACGCGGCTAAGGCGGCTAGCGCGAAGTTCGCCACCACGGCGGCAAGCCAGGCGTGCAACGATGCCCCTAGCTCGAAAATCACGAACAGCGAAAAGGTTACCAACCAGTACCCGCCGAGCATCAAGCCGATCGAGAAGAAGAGGTTCGCAGCGAAAACCAGCTCAAGGTAGCCCCTCAGCTTCTCCGCGAGAGCCGCGAGCTCCACCATTTCACGGGTCATTGTTTCTCAGACTCTAGGGGCTTTTGGGCCGTAATAAATGGGTGTGCTACTCGTAAATCAAGAGCCCTTCGCGACGCGAGGGGCTGTCGATCAGCCACGGTGGGCGCGTGCCTCTCAGCTGAGAGGTCCACCGAGCCGCTACGCGGGTTTGGGGTCCGAGGCGCTCTCGCGGCATGGGGTTTCAGGTAGCTTCTGGAGCAGTTCTCTGAGCATCTCCAACGCCAAGCAGTAAGTCTGCCTGCCCTTGTCCGTTAGCGTGTAGTACTTCCTCCTCTCGTCGTAGTATGAGCGCACCAGGCCCTCCGACTCCATTTTGCCGAGTACAACGTATGGCAGAACCCTGCCTGGGTTGAACCCGTACTTCGCGTTTATCTTCCGGGAGATGTCGTAGGCGTAGGAGTCCCCCTCAGACAGTATCGCGGATATGTACAGCCAGAGGATCTCGACCTGCGTTTTCCGCTTGAGACGTGTTAACGCCCTCGTCTCCACAGAATTCCTTCGCTTCAGAGTTTAATAAACCTTAAATATCTAATAATCATTAGACTCTAACGATGATTAGAACACTGGTAATAGGCTTCGGTCAGGTAGCGGCTAACTTCGCTGTGGGGCTCGAGAGGGTGAAGAGCGGGGAGGCTGAGCCTTACGGTGTGCCGCTCGCTGACCAAGACTTCGGCGTCCGCATCGATGAAGTGGAGATTGTTGGCGCAGTCGACGTGGATAAAAGGAAGGTCGGGAGGGATCTCGCCAGCGTTGCTGAGGAGTTTTACGGGCTGAGGAGCCCCTCAGGCGCTCTGCGCGACGTTTACGTCCACAGGGGACTAGGCGGTGAGTGGGTGAGGGACCTGTTCCCGGTGGAGAATGAGGACTGGAGCCTTTCGCTAAGCAGAGTCGAGGAGCTTATCCAGGAGCTTAAACCGGATGTAATCCTGGACGTGACCACGACTCAGAGCGCACACGCTTACGAGGACATAGAGGAGTTCGAGGGGGCTGTGGCCAGAGGGGATGCCGCGCCGGGGCAAGTTTACGCCTACCTCGCGCTTAAGGCTTCACGCAGGATCGGCCCGCTAGCTTACGTTAACTTGAACCCCACGCCCGTCGCTCACTCCCCCGCTATCCTGAAGCTCGCGGAGCAGACCGGTTGCATTGTCTTAGGGGATGACGGCGCCACGGGTGCCACGCCGCTTACAGCTGACCTGCTGGAGCACCTCAGAGAGCGAAACAGGAGAGTCTACAGCATAGCGCAGTTCAACATAGGCGGCAACACGGACTTCCTGTCCCTAACGGAGGAGAAGAGAAACCGCGCCAAGGAGGAGACGAAGAGCAGCGTCGTACGGGACATCCTCGGCTACGACGCGCCGCACTACATAAAGCCCACGGGGTACCTTGAGCCTTTGGGCGACAAGAAGTTTGTTGCAATGCACATCTGGTGGGAGAGCTTCAACGGGGCTGTGGACGAGCTCATAGTTAACATGAGGATCAACGACAGCCCCGCGCTTGCGGGCCTCATAGTCGACCTGGCGCGTATAGGATGGCTTCTAAAGAAGAAGGGCCTCAGGGGCACCGTATACGAGGTCAACGCGTTCTACATGAAGAGGCCTGCGCCGCCGGGCTCCAGGAACATCTCAAGGTTTCACGCGTACGAGCTCCTAACGCGGTTCATAAAATCTCTCTGAGTTGCTTGGCAAAGGGTCCGAGCCGCTGCGTCGCCACGTGCGGGCCGCGTGCAGAGGTTAAGCGACCGCTTCGACCTTTATCCAGCCGTGACCGTAGGACGCCCTCTTGCCCACGTGCGAGAGCTGCGCGAAGCCGAGGATCTTCCTCTGAGCACGCGTCAGGTCGGCCGCGTAGATCGCCCGGCCGGAGATGTACTCCTCCTTTTCGCCCTTGTAGACCAGCCATACGCGGCGGACTTCTAGCGCCAGTGTTTTCGCGCTCTCCGCCTTCTCCAAGATCTCGGAGGGGGAGTACCTGCGGCCCAGAGCCTCTTCGGGCTTCTTGAGCATGTACTGCGCCGCTATGGTGGTGTACCTCCTCATCGCAGCGGCGATCAGGTCCCGTAAGGTGGGGCGCGTAACCAGCGCGCCGTTCCTGAGTATCCTCGTGGGCGTAAGGAACGTGACCGAGTAGACCCTCGCGCTCGGCAGGATTACGTCCTGCTCCCGTATCCATGTGTCCGAGGAGTAAAGCCTTCCGCTTTCGTAGATGAGGCTTTTGGAGTGCGTGAAGGGGTTCTCAACCCAGGCTCTAACGAGCCTGAGGGGGCTTCTCTTCTCCCGCCTACCAAGCCCACTTTTCGCCATCTGGGACACCGCCAGCAGGAGGTGCTTCTCGAACCTCACGGCATCGCCGAAGAGCACCGCGCTGAACGTTAAGGCTGAGCCTTCGCGAACCCCGGAGATGTAGTCTAGGGGTGGTTTGAGAACCAGGGGCTTTGAGACGCCCTCGAGCTTTCTGAGGACAACGCCCTTGCTGGGGGTTCGGATGAGGTAGCCGTAGGGGCAGTCATGGAGCAGCTCGCAGCCGGAGCACCTGGGCTCCCCCTTCAGGCAGAACTCTGCCAGGCGCGCGGCGAGTGCGCCCCTTATGATGTTGCCCTTCCACCTCGGCAGCTCCGCGTCCTTCTCGAACAGCAGCTCGAACGTATACATCCTTGCGATAGCGCTACCCACTCGGGGCATTTCAACTAGACTGTGATGAACGCGATAATATACTCATTGGGTGAGGAAAGATTTAATTAATGCATTAATGATTAATTGGTTAATGATTAACGAAACTGTATTCTTCGACCGGGAGTTGGAGCTGAGGGCGCTCGAGGAGGAGTACCGCAGGAGCGGCTTCTCCTTCGTCGTTCTCTTCGGTAGGAGGCGCGTAGGGAAGACTTTCCTCCTCAGGCAGTTCCTGAGAGGCAAGCCCAACTCACTATACCTCTACGTGTCCGAGATGCCGTCTTCAGAGCTGAGGGAGAGCATCGCGTGGGAAATCAGGGAAAGGCTGGGGGTTCGTGTGCCGAGGAACCCGAGCTGGAGGGATATCTTCTCGGGGGTGTTCAGGGCGGCGAGGGACCGGAGGATCATCCTAGCGGTGGACGAGTTTCAGAGGCTTGTGGATGTTGACAGGTCGGCTCTGACTGATCTCCAGAGAGTCATAGACGAGGAGGCTGCCGGCACGAAGCTAATGCTCGTAGTAAGCGGGTCAGCGGTCGGCATGATCGAGCGCTTCTTCAGGAGCGGGCAGCCGCTCTACGGCCGGGCAACCAGCTTCCTGAAGCTCAAGCCGTTTGACTTCCGCACGTCGTGTAGGTTTCTCCGCGCGAGGGCTGGGGCGACGCCTGAGGAGGCGCTGATGCTCTACGCTGTCTTCGGCGGGACGCCGTACTACCTCTCGCTCGTTGAGAGCCCAAGCTGGAGCTCTGAGGCCAGGAGGCTTGTCCTAGATAACCGGTCTCCTCTCTACTACGAGCCTGAGTTCCTCCTCAGGACAGAGCTCAGAGGTAGCCTGGTCTACTTCGAGGTCCTGAGGCTCCTAGCGTCGGGGAAATCCTCTTTCAGCGAGCTCGCGGGGAGCCTCAAGACGGCTAGGACATCAGTCAACTACTACCTGAGAGTGCTGATCGAGGACTTGGACATGGTTGAGCGCGAGGAGCCTGTCTTCGGAGGGAGACCGGCGTACAAGGTCAAGGACAACTTTTACAGGTTCTGGTTCCGCTACGTCCACCCCAACAGAAGCCTGCTTGAGCTGGGAATGGTGGATGAGGTGCTGGAGGAGGTTGAGAGGGACTTCAGATCCTACCTGGGCTTGGTCTTTCAGGACGTTGTGAGAGAGAGCCTCCACACGCTCAGCTTGCCGTTCAAGCCGTGGAAGATAGGTAGCTGGTCGGGCCCCGAGGGGGAGGTAGACGCTGTTGCTAGGGACAGGGAGGGTGGAAGAGTAGTGATCGTAGAGGCAAAGTGCAGGGAGCTCAGCCTGCGCGAGGCGGAGGAGGTCTTGGCCCAGCTCAAGCTGAAGGCGAGGCGGCTACCTGGAGCCGAGAAGTGGTACGGCATAGCGGCGCTGAGGGTGGAGGATAGGGAGGAGCTCCAGAGAGAGGGGTTCCTGGTCTTCGAGCTACGAGACCTCTGCTAGCCTCTCTTCCGGCAGTGTGCGCGCACGTACCTGTAGACGTCGCTTATCCTAGGCCTCTCCCTGTAGGCGACGACGTAGTGCGGCAGGCTCTTCCACGCGGACACGGCTAGCTTCTCGTCCACGAGGACGAGGATCGGGGACTTTAGTTGCGAGAGCTTCTCGAACTTCCTCTTCAGGTAGTCGGGCGTCCAGAAGCCTGCGATCTCGATGTAGAGCTCCCCGACCCTGAAGTCCGGCACGTATATCCTGCCGTCGACGACGAGGGGCTCGGGCTCCCGCTCCACCTCGCACAGCTGGGAGAGCTGCCTGTAGAACTCCCGCTCCACCTGGCTGTCGAAGAGCTCCTCATGGGGCTTCGCTGGGACGAGCCTGGGCGCCGAGCTGCGCTGCTCCTTAAAGGTGTACGCTTTGCCGTGGAGCCGGATCGTGGCCTCGATGGCCCAGTCGTCGAAGCCGAAGATGTAGGGCACGAACTTCGCGAGCCTGGTCCCGTACCGCTCGGTCTGCTTCAGGACGGATACCGGGCCGTCGATAACCAGCTTGATGCCGCCGTCTCCCGCCTCCTCCGCCACGTACATCAGGCCAAGCGACTTCAGGGCTCTCAGCGCGGGCTTCACGGAGGCCCCGCTTGACTTGAAGTAGACCCTCAGCTCTGTGCACTTGAACAGCAGGGTCTGAATCAGGGAGGTGTTGTACATCGCCACAAGCTCCTCGGCCGTAAGCCTCGGCAGCTCCGCGATCTCGAGCTCGTCCTCGAAGGCCTTGGTGAACAGCCTCTCGGCCCCCTCGGGGGTGAGGCCGAACCGCGCGGCGACGCGCTCAAACACCATAGCCCTGTCAACTGGGTCCACAACCGGGAACTGCCTAGACGCCTCCCTGAAAACCTCGAGCCTCAGCCTCGCCACGAGGTCTCTGTCCACCTCCTCAAGCTCCAGCGTCCGCTCCAGGATGTGGGCGAGCCCCCTGGCCAGCTTGGGGTCGAAGGGGGCCTCCGCGAGCCTCTCCCTAGCCTCCCTGAGCCTCAGCCCAGGCTTGTACAGGTCGATAACGTACTCCGCCGGCCCCGGGTCGTTGAGGTAAACCGGCCTGACGAAGCCTCCTCTCCTGGAAACCCTGAGCAGCTCTGCGGGCAGCACTACAGCCCCCTCCGCCTCCTCCTCGAGGCGGCGACCTCCCGCGTGCTAGCGGTCACGACCTCGTAGATCTTGGCTTTCTCCGGCTTGAGCCTGAGAGCTCGGCCAACCCGCTGGACGAACTGCCTCCTCGAAGAGGTGCCCCCGAGTATCACCACGACGTTCACGTCCGGCACGTCGATCCCCTCGTCGAGGACCTTGCCTGTTACGATAGCCTTGAACACCCCCGACCTGAAGCCCTCGAGCACCCTCCTCCTCTCGTCGCCGCTAGTATCGTGGGTTATCAGGGGGATCAGGTACCTCTCTGAGACGGCCCTGGCCAGCGAGGTGTACTCGGTGAAGATGAGGATCCTGCCGTCGCGGTGCTTGGAGAGGATCTCCCCCACCACCTGGACCTTACTCTCCGAGTTGAAGAGAATACTCCTCATCTTCACCCACGCCTCCAGTGCCCTCCTCGCCCTGGGGTCGCGCCCGCTCAGCACCACGAGCTTCCGGAATTCTGCGGGGCTCCTGAACCTGAGCCCCTTCCCCCTCACGTAGTCAAGGTAGACTTTCTCGAGCCGCCGGTACTCTGCTTCCTCCTCCTCGCTTAGCCTCACCTTCACGAGCTCGACCTCGAACTCCGCTAGGTACCTGCCGGAGGCCTCGGAGACGCTCATCTCGTACACCACTGGGCCCACCAGCTCGTCCAGGAGGAGGTGGAGGTTGTCGGCTCGCTCCGGGGTCGCGGTGAGCCCGAGCCTATAGGGAGCAGGCGAGAGCTCCGCTATCTGCCTGTAGGACTCCGATGGGAGGTGGTGGACCTCATCGAAGACGAGTAGCGGGTACTTCGGCCCCAGCTGCTCGACGGAGATGTAGGCCGAGTCGTAGGTGGTGACGAGGACGCAGTTCTCCTCCTTCTCCTGGCCGTACCAGGCGCCCACAGCCCCGGGGAAGTACCTGCTGAGCCTCCTCCGCCACTGCTCCACCAGCTCCACCGTGGGGACCACCACCATGGCCGGCTCCGAGACCTCAGCTATAGCGGCGATCGCGACGAAGGTTTTCCCCGCGCCGGTGGGCATGACCACGACGCCCCGCTTAGCGTGGAGCCACGCCTCCAGGGCCTGACGCTGGTAGTGCCTCAGCTCGGGCTTCACCTTCGCCTTCACTTCCCTGCAGGCGGGCCGCAGCACGCGGTCCTCGAAGACAACCCCCTTCTCCTCGAGCACCCTCCTGACGGCGGAGTAGTGGATCGCGAGGGCCCTGTACTTCCCCACCCTCTGGTCGAGCCTGAAGAACTTCAGGGCTTCCGGGGGCGGCGTCTCGTCGAGGAGTATAGTGCCTCTGTCCCAGATGAGCTCCACGCATAGAGGAGAGAACTAAGGGGTAATAAAGCTTGAGGGAGTTTATAGGCTAAGGTTTACAGGCTTGCATCAGTCTCTGCAGGTTTTGGTACTTGTCGGCCCAGATGCTCGTCCAGTCGTCCTGGAGTAGCCCACCGGTGTCGCCGCTGTTGGGGTTCCAGCTCCAGTAGAAGAAGTCGCATATCCGGTTCTGAATGAGCCAGTCCACGAACTTGTCCTGCCACGCCTTGTCCCTTGGGTCTCCCCCGTGCCCGTACCTTCCGCCGAACTCCCCTATGACGAGTGGGAGGCTGAGGTTCAGCTTAACGTAGCCGAAGTTCTGCATCCAAATGGCAGGCATGTTCTCCGGGAAGGCTGGGTCGTCGAAGTACGGTTGCTTGGCGACGTCGGGGCCGTAGACGTGGGCCGTGTACACGACCTTCTCTGGGGGTAACCGGACGGGACACTCCCTGACGGCTCGCAGGTTCTCGCCCCAGAAAAGCGAGTATGGATACAGGGCCTTCGAGTCGATCTCGGGCTTCGACTTGTAGGTTCCCTCGACGAATATGAGCCAGTGGGGTGCTACCTCGAGGATCTTCGACCCCACCTTCTCCACGGCGAGGCGCCAGTCCGTCGCCGGGTCGCCGGTGCACCAGGTTGCCCCCCAGGGCTCGTTCCTGATGTCTGCCCCGATGACGTTGGGGTACTTGGAGAACCTCCTCGCGACGCTCAGCCACGTTTCGATGAATTTCTCCTCGGTGACCTGGTCAGAGTACCAGAGGGGCTCGATGTTGTCGCAGCCTAGCCTGTGGTAGTCTAGGAGAACGTAGATTCCGAGCTCGTTCGCCTTGGCCACGATCTTCTCCATGATCTCGACGGACGTGAGCCCTCTGAGGTCCGGGTTCAGGTTGTAGTTTATGCTCGTCGGGAAAGTGCGGTTTTCAACAGCGTAGGTGCAGAATGGGAGGCGTACGGCGTTGAAGCCGAGGCTCTTTATCTGCCTGAGCATGTCCTCCCAGTTTCGAGCCCACAATCCGTGAACCACGTAGCTCCTAGTCTCGAAGCCGAACCAGTTGACCCCGAATAACCGCAACCTCCTAGACGCGCCGGTGGTCACGTTCACCTCGTATATCTCGCCTTCCCGAACCACGTAGTTTACGCTCACCGAGGCGGCTGAAGCAGCCCCGGCGGAGGGGGACACGCTCCCGGTGGCGTTTGACGGGCCGGGTGGTTGTCCTGGCGGCCCGGCTTCTTTACCCTCTCCACCTGCCCCAGGGGTTGTTGTCGCGTTCTGGTAGTTGATTTGCTTTGTGCTTTCCCGAGGGGCCTTCTCGCGGCCGACATGAAAGACGAGGAAATAGACAGCAGTTGTAAAGGCCAGCGCGATTGCAAACAACAAGATAGCTTTTTTCGCACTCATTCTACTCAAGCCTCCAGCAGGCGACTCTCCTACCGTCAACCTCAATCAGCTTGGGCTGCTCGGTTTTGCACCTCTCGGTGGCGAAGGGACACCTGAGGGCGAACTTGCAACCCTTTAGCGCGTAGACTTCCTCCTCGCTCTTCTCCGGGATGAAGGCTGAGGCCTTTTCCCACTTTTTGTCTATCCTTGGGACAGAGGAGACAAGCATCTGCGTATATGGGTGCAGTGGATTGTTGAACACTTGAGTAGCCTCTCCCTCCTCAACTAGAACACCTCGGTACATGACGCCAACCCTGTCGCTGACGTAGTTGGCGAGCGAAATATCGTGGCCGATAAGGAGAACTGAGATGCCCTCATCCTTGAGATCTAGGAAGATGTTCAGGACGTCAATCCTAGTTGAGGCGTCGAGCATTGATACCGGTTCATCAGCGACTATTAGTTCTGGTTCAGCTAATAGCGCACGAGCAATGGCAACCCTCTGCAACTGTCCGCCGCTTAACTGGTGGGGGTACTTGCCGAGAACATCGCTCGGTGAAAGGCCTACCCGCTCTAGCGTCTGCCGGATAAGCGTCAACCGGTCCGCCTCGCTCCTATTACTGTGGAAGAATCCCGCGGTTACACGTAGTATCCTGTCCACGGGTCGAACGGGATTGAAGCTCGCGTAGGGGTCCTGGAAAACGCCTTGAACCTTACGGTAAAGCCACTTACTATCCTTGAGCGAGTTCACGTCAACACCGTCAATAAGCACCTTGCCCTCAGTGGGCTTGTAAAAGCCGAGTATCATCTTGGCGACAGTCGTCTTGCCGCTACCACTCTCCCCAACCAGTGAGTAGATTTCTCTCTTGTTGACCCACATCGTTAGACCTGTAACGGCTGGAATGGTCGTCCTTCCCAGGAAACCCAGCCTGAAAACCTTGCTGACATTAACCAATTCCACGATTCTCTCGCTCACTATACACCACCCGCGTACAGCCAGCAGGACACGTAATGCTCCTCTCCCACCTTCACCATGGGGGGTTCCTCATTCACGCACCTTCTAGCCGCGTAGGGGCATCTGGGGTGAAAGCGGCAACCAGTAGGCGGGTTGAGTAGGCTGGGCGGGTGCCCTTTGAGCCCGCTCAGCCTCCCAGTCTTATACGAGGCGCCGAGCTTGGGTACTGAGGAGATAAGCGCGCGGGTGTAGGGGTGAGCGGGGTTGTTTATGATCTCGTCAATGGGTCCCAGTTCGACAACCTTCCCCGCGTACATTATCATGATTCTGTCAGCGATCTGGTACAGGGACGCGAGGTCGTGAGTGACGAAGATCAGCGACTTCACGATTCCCGTCTTCATGAAGTCTTGTAGTAGCTCGAGGATTCTCCTCTGGGTTGAAACGTCTAAAGCAGAGGTTATCTCGTCGGCGATCAAGAGCTTGGGGTTGAGGAGGGTCGAAATAACAAGGCTCACCCTCTGCCTCATCCCTCCGGAGAGCTCGATCGGGTACATGTCTTTCACCCGCTTGCTCAGCATAACCATGGAGAGCCTCTGCTCCAGTAGCTCCTCAACCTCCCTCTCGGATAACGGGTACCCTTTGCTCCTAATAATGTCCACGACAATGTCCCTAACCTTGCGGGTAGGGTTCAGCGCATTGAGGGCGTACTGCGGAATAATTGAAATTTCCTTCATCCTTATCTTCTCAAGGGTTTTTATATCGGACTTGAACAGGCTGAGGCCATTAAGCAAGGCGTCCCCAGAGATGTGTTTAAGCGGTGGCTTCAACAGCACTAGGGACTGGACAAGCGTGCTTTTACCGCATCCGCTTTCTCCGGCTATGCCGAAGACCTCGCCTTCGCGGACCTCAAAGGAAACGTTGTCCACTGCCTTAACATATCCTCTGTCGGTCTCGTAGTAGACTCTCAGGTTTTCGACGTTAAGCAGACTCACGCAAATCACCTCCTTAGACGGGGGTTGAACACCTCGTCTAGGCCAGTGTTTATGAGGAAGAGCGACACCAGAAGCAACGCTATAATCAACCCGGGAGGAATCGCCCACCACCACTGACCTAGCTGCACAGCATTCCATAGTGTTGCCTGCTGCAGCATCAGACCAAGGGAAATGCCTGCGGTTGGGCCCAGACCTAAGAAATCCAGCCCCACAGCATAGAGGATTGCTCCTCCAAACTGAAGTATGAAAACCATGAAAATGTAGGACGCCATGTTGGGGGCTATCTCGTTGAAGACTATCCCTAGCGAGCCCTCCCCGCTCATTTTAGCTGTTAGAACGAATTCCCGTGTTTTTAGAGAAAGAGTTTGCGCGCGAACTGCGCGGGCTGTCCAGGGCCAAGAGGTAAAGCCGATGATTAGGCTCTCGATCGTGATGCCCCTGTAAGGAAGGTAGGCCGCGATAATTATCAGGAGAGCCATTGTTGGTAGGACGAGAAGCACGTTCGTCACCGCCATGAGAAACTCGTCTACCTTCCCTCCCAGATACCCAGAAGCGAAGCCTATGAGTAGACCTAACACTGTTGCAAGACTTCCCCCGATTAGGCCGACGAGCAACGAGGACTGCAGGCCGTAAACTAGTTGCGAGTACACGTCGTACCCGAACCGGTTGGTTCCTAGGGGCGGATGCTGGTCGGGCGGTGCGCTCCTAACACCGGTGTACTCAAGCGGACCGTACTTCGCTGCAAGGGGGCCGAATGCAGCAATTATTACGAACAGAATTAGAAGTGCGAAGCCTACGAGGAACTTTAGGTTTCGGAAAGCCCTTTTCAACTCCCCTAGAAGCCCCGTCCACCGTCTAGACACTCTACTCACCCACCGTTGCAACGCGTATCCGTGGGTCTATTACGGCGTAGAGCAGGTCTATCACGAAGTTTGATGCAAGTACGAGCAGGACGATGAAGAGGAAGCATCCCTGTATCAGGAAGTAATCCTCGTTCAGAATCCCCTGCATCAGAATGTACCCCAGTCCCGGGTAGCTGAATACGACCTCGGTGGTTATGGCGCCCGTTACCACTGTGCCCATCTGGAGAGCTAGACCAGTTATCTGAGGTAGAATCGAGTTTTTGAACGCGTAGTTAAGCTGCAGGCTCCGCGGCACACCGAGCGATTCGAGGTATCGTATGTAGTCGCTCTCGATCTCGTATATTATCATGTTTCTCATGCCTATCGCCCAACCACCCAAGCTAACTAGGAAGATCGAGAGGAAAGGAAGTATGTAGTGGTAAAGGAAGTCTACAACAAAGTCTAAGGTAAGCGAGGGTATATGTCCTGGCGTGTAGGCCCCGCTGGGAGGGAAAACCGGCAGCGTTACTGTGAAATTCCACTGCAGAACGATTGCAAGCCAAAAGTACGGCGAGGCGTTCAGGAAGTAGAAGACTGGTAGAGTGACGCTATCTAAGAACCGGCTACGAGCCGCGAGCGCGCCGAGGAGATTCCCAACGATCCAGCTTGAAATCACAGCGGGGTAGAGCAGGATGATGTCGTAGGGCAATGCCGAAAAAATGATGTCGGCTACTCTCCTAGGGTAAAGGTAGATGCTCACGCCGAGGTCTCCCTGCAAGAGAGCTGCCCAGAAGTTTAGGTACTGCTTCCAGAGAGGCTCGTTAAGCCCGAAAGCGTGGTAGAAGTAGCTGTACAGAACCTGAGCGGATTGAGGGAGAGTCGACATCCTAGAAATGAGTATAGCGATGGGGTCTCCCGGCATGAATCGCGGAATAGCCCAGTCCAGCGTCACCGCTACGAAAAACGTCACCGCGTAGATGGTTACTTTACTTAAAAGGTACTTTCTTATGCCAGGCAATTTATCCACCATCAGAAAAAATATTTTTATTTATTTTTATTGCTTCTTCTCCTCTGAAGGTGCCTTTTTCTTGGATGCTCTGAGGTAGAAGTAGACGGCGACTATAATCACAATGACCAGAACGGCCGCTACAATGTAGGGTGTATAGTCAACGGCGGGGGCAGTGGGTGCGCTCGGAGCTGGCTGAGCTTGTTGCGGTGGCGCCGCTGCCTGCTGTGCAGGCTTCAGGTTTAGCAGTGTCATCAGCCCTCCGTGTTGCCAGTTCCCGTTCCATGTAACAGGTACACCGTAGAAGTTATCGGGGCTTGGCCATCCGGTCCAGTACATCGTGCTGGCTGCGAACCAGTAACCGTTATACCATAGAGGGATGTAGGGCAGGTCTGTCAGGAATATCTCCTGAATTCTCCTGTAGTACTGCTTAAGCGTGGCCTCGTCTGTGAGCGGAGTTGTCAGGATCTTGTTGAGCAGGTCTGTAATCTCCGGGTTGTTGTATCTCCCGAAGTTACCGCTCCAGCTGTTCTGACCGATTGGCGGGGTTTGGGCGTAGAAGAGCCAGTTGTAAAGCGTCCATGGTGCTGGTGAGGCGAAGCTGTTAAAGTTGTTTATCGCTAGGTCGAAGTAACCCTTGGTGAGGTCGTCGTAGTACTTCGAGTAGTCAGGGAACTTGGCTTCACAGTATATGCCGACGGCCTTCAAACTGTCCGCTATGATCCTAGCTGCCTCCATCCAGTCAGTCCACCCGTAGGGTACGATTATTGTCAGCTGAATCTTCTTGCCGTCGGGAGTCTCGACAAAGCCGTCACCGTCTATGTCCTTATAGCCTGCTTGGGCGAGAATAGCTTTCGCTTTATCAGGATTGTACGTGAATCCCAGCTTTTGTTCTAGATCCACTGCCTCGTATTTCTGCCAGGCAGGGATGGGTAGATAGCCGACGGAGTTAGATTTGTTCACGCTTCCTTCGAACACTCTCGAAACTATAGAGTCAACATCGATGGCAAAAGCTATGGCCTTCCTGAAGTTGGGGTCGTTGAGCGGAGCCTTTTGATTGTTTATGAAGAGGAATGCTACGTTTGCAGGGAGGTGCCCGGCTTTCTTACCGTAGAACGTGATGATGTGAGGGTAGGTCTTGACGAGGTCGCCTATCCCTGCGAGGAAGTAGTTGCTCCAGTCTAGCTCTCCCCTAGCAAGCATAGCGAGAGCGACGTTGTTGCTGGGCACCATCAGATAGACGATGTACTTGGGTCCTGGTTTCCCGAAGTATTTGATTCCCCACCAGTTCTCGTTTCTTTCTAGAACAAACTGGTTTTCTGTAGTCGACTTGAGCTTATACATGCCTGAGCCGACAGGGTTCAGGTTCGCCTGTTCTAGCGGCTTGTCAATACTCTGCCATATGTGCTTCGGAATTATTGGAATTGTGTAGAGGTCGTACGCCCACTCTGGGTAGTGGGGTTGAGAGAACACGAACCTGACGGTCTTCGCGTCAGGGGTCTCGATGTGATCTAGCCACTGCCAGATGCCAGAGTACCATATGTCCGTAACCTGCTTGGCAAGCTCGAAAGTAAATTTAACGTCTTCACTCGTTAAGGGCTGCCCGTCCTGCCACGTGGCGTCTCTCAACTTCACCTCAAATGTTTTGGAGTCAACCCAGGTGCCGCTCTCGGCCAGCCATGGGATAAGCTGGTCCTTGAACGGGTGGTAGGCGAAAAGCGTCTCGTATATCAGACCATTGGTTCCGGTAACAGCAGTCCAGGGGATGAGTGGATTGAAGTTGTTTGGCGGAGACCACAGGCCACCTCCCACGTATATCGTCTCGTTGCGCGGCAGAGGCTGACTGTAAACTAGCGCGGAGAACAGGGCTAGCAGGAGCAGGGAGGTCGAAAGCAGTGCGGTTATTGTCCTTCTTAAGTTTTTCTTCGAAGTTTTTTCTGCCATGGCGTGATGATAAGTAACTTGCAGTCTTATAAATTTTTCTTCAAGTTATAATTTAGAAAAACATTACATGTTGCATTTTTCGGCATCTTTATAAGTTGAGAAAAGGTTTATAAGAAACTTTGGAAACATCACAGTGAGCAACATGGAAAGAAGGATATTCTGGGGTGTGAGCAGCTCTGCTTTTCAGTTCGAGATGGGAGATAGCCTTCGAAGGTTCATCGACCCCAACACCGACTGGTGGGCTTGGGTAAGAGATCCTAAGAACATATTTGAGGGGTTAGTGAGCGGCGATTTGCCGGAGGACGGCGTTGATTACGCTGAGTACTACCCGAAGGACCACGAGCTTGCTCGCTCACTGTCCCTTGATGTTTACCGTGTCACTGTTGAATGGAGTAGGATATTTCCCTATCCGACCTCTCTCGTTGAGGTGGATGTTGAGCGCGATGGTTTGGGATTCATAAAAGATGTGAGAATAAGTGAGGAGACTTTGCGGCATCTCGACAGAATAGCATCCAAAAGGTACGTGTCGTTCTACCGTGAGCTTATAGCGGATCTCCGGAAAAGGGGTTTCAAGGTGATTGTAAACCTGAACCACTTCACACTTCCGATATGGCTTCATGATCCTCTAGTAGTTAGGGATACACACGGCGAGGAAGGACCACGGGGTTACGCTGAGGAGATGTTCGTCACGGAGTTCACGAAATTTGCGGCTTACGTCGCTTGGAAGTTCGGTGACCTCGTCGACCTCTGGTCCACGTTTAACGAACCCATGGTGATGGTAGAGCTCGGATTTCTGTCAAGCACATCTGGTTTCCCTCCGGGCATCCGGGCACCTCGTCTCGCTGCAAGAGCCCTTCACAACCACATAATAGCGCACGCCAGAGCATATGATGCGATCAAGAGATTCGACAGGGTAAAGGCCTACCCTGATTCACGCGAACCTGCCGAGATAGGCGTTATCCACAACATCATACCACCTTACCCGCTAGACAGCTCCGACGCGTCGAGCTGCGATTCTTACAACTACTTCAGGAACAAGCTGATTCTCGAGGCTTGGGTTAGAGGAGTGATGGACGTGCACCTTGACGGGAAAAGCCTGGAAAAACTACCCCACTTGGGCAACAAGCTCGACTGGCTTGGGATAAACTACTACACCCGTGTCGTGATAAAAAAGAGCGAGAAAAAAGTTGAAGAAATCCCACTTTTGAACTTCGAGGGAGTTGAGGGCTATGGCTACGCATGTCTGCCGAACGGTGCCTCGAAGGACGGGAGACCTTGCAGCGATTTCGGGTGGGAGGTATACCCTGAAGGCTTCCTGGATACGATCAACATCGGCTGGGAATACAAGAAACCCATTTTTATTACGGAGAACGGGATAGCCGATCATAGAGACCTCCTGAGGCCTTACTACATTGTAAACCATGTCTATGTCATGGAAAAAGCTCTCGAAAGTGGGGTTGATATCAGGGGGTATCTGCACTGGGCTTTAACAGATAACTATGAATGGGCGAGCGGCTTCCGATTGAAGTTCGGGTTGTTCGAGGTAGATCTTCTCACGAAAGAAAGAAAGCCCAGATTCAGCGCCACGCTGTACAGGAGGATCGTCGAGAACAATGGGGTCCCAGAAGACCTTAAAAGCAAATACCTTCTATCAGACTTAAAGGTGAAGACAGAATGAAGACCATAGCTGTCGACGAAATCACGTGGAAGAAACTCAAGAAGCTTAGAGAGAAGCTTGGAGTTCGATCGTACGACGAGATAATAGATAAGTTGATCGAAGTTTGGCAGAAGCAGGAGCTAAATCAAAGTATTGTGGATTTAATCCAACCCTCTGAGAAGTCTTCTGATCTCGTCTCATATATATTGGATAGGAAAGCCATGAAGAGAGAAAATCAGTGAATAAACGATGTCTCAAAGGTCAAAGAACAGAGTAGAGGAGCCCTCTACAATCAACTTAGAAGAGAAGGGCTTTCAGCTCGACTCAACAGCGCTTGCCATCCTTCATACAAAGGAGAATAGGGCTTTCCTAGAGTTTCTACTCCTAGAATACACAGTTTATGTCTCTATCTTGAGCGTATACGAGTATGCTTCATCCGTCTACTTCCACCAGCGGGTGGACGTAAACAAAGTTGTAAGTAACTTGTCTAAAATATACCATGTATTGGGTGTGGACAACGATGTTATAGTGAAAGCTGCCTTGCTCGACGGGGAACTATCCCGAAGAAGAATATTCCTGAACCAGATAGACCTACTCGTCGCCGCTACAGCTATGACGCACAACCTGACCCTCGTAACAGTCGATCCTCGTCTATACAATGGGCTTCCCTCCTATGGGCTAAATCTCGTATCCACTGAGGAGCTGACTGAGGCCCTTTCCAAAAAACTCGAGAAACTTAAACCTTAATTCAAAAATATCGTTATGATTTCCTTTGTAGTAAGTAGCAAGCTTGAAGAAGTCTTCAACTTAAACGTATACTATGCACTATCATGTATGTGGATTTCGCTCAGATAGGGCACTTTGCGACCCTCTTCAGCACGTCGGCGTAGAGCTCTGGGGTCACGAAGCGGGGCTTGTTGAGCGCGTAGCACATGAGGGCCCCGAAGATGATCCTCACTCTGACCCTGTTCTCGGGCGTGTCTGAGCCGTATATCGCGGAGGCTAGCTCCCCGACAACGGACTCGCAGAACCTAGAGATTTCCCTCCCAACCTCTTCGTCCCTGTTCGAGAGCGCCATGGCTTCGATGTATAGCCTCCTCGTGACATCGTCGCTGTACTTGCGCATGAAGCCGTCTATAAGGCAGTTCATGAGCTCTTCCCCCCTTAGCCCCCTGGAGGTGCAGGCTTGGGCCACGTCCGCCGGGAGGCTCTCAAGGGCCACCTTCCTTACGAGGTCCCACTTGGAGCCGAAATACCACACGACGAGAGACTTCGCCACGCCCGCTTTTTTAGCCACGAGTTGGAGTGGCGCCTCGTACCCGTACTGGGCGAAGACCTCACGTGCGGCCTCCACGATCCTCTGATACGTTTCGAGGCTCACTGAAACCCCGGTATAGAAACGCCGGCCCACGTATATACGCGTTGTCCAGCTGTTCAACAGAAAGGTTTTTATTGAACGCCTGTTCAACATTGAACTAATGGTCAACATGAGCCTGAAGAAAGTGTCGGCCCACGTGAACAAGCACTTCCTGGAATACACGCTACTGTCCCTGCTTGCGGGTTTCCTGCTTGGAGTCGCTTTCCAAGCCTGGATCTCGAAGAACACCACCCTCATCAAGAACCTGATCATGGCTTTCGCCATACTCACGATATACCCGTCCATGATCCAGCTGAAGGGCGAGGAGCTGGGGAAAGCCGCTAAAAAGGGTAAGGAGATGCTCATATCCCTCGTGTTCGTCTTCGTGGTTGCGCCCCTCATAGCGATCCTCTTCGCGTACCTGCTCCCCGACCCGCAGGTGGCGCTCGGCTACGTCGCATCAAACATTGTGCCGGCCAGCAGCGCGTCGATCAGCTACGTCTTCCTCGCGGAGGGCGACATAGAGCTCGCTACAGTTCTGGCTGTCATCAGCCTGCTCGGCAGCCTCGTGGCTATCCCGGGCTACCTCAGCGCCTACGCCTCGGCAACTTCACTTAACCTGCGCTAGACCAGATAATGATGTCCGTGCTGTACACCCTCGTGGTGCCGTTCGTCGCAGGGCAGGCGACGCGGTGGATCCTCGTGTACTACAAGGCAAGAGCGGGAGGCGACAAGAGGTCCGCGTACAGCTGGATCTCGCAGGACCTGAAGCCCTACACGCAACTCGCGACGATGCTGTCGATGCTCGTGCTGGTAGCCCTCCTAGTCGCTAACGAGTCGGGTCTCATCTTGAAGACGCCGGTACTGGCCGTTGAGGTGCTGCTGCTCCAGACAGTCATGCTCGGCTTTCTGCTGGCCCTTATCACAGCCATAGATAAAGCCCTGGGGGTTAGCTATGAGGCCAACACTGCTATAGCGTACATCTCAGCAACCAAGAACCAGAGCGTCGCCGCGATGATCGCAGTCATGGCCCTCGGCCCCAAGGCCGCCCTCGTCCCAGCCCTGGTTCCAGCAATCCAGGCACCAGTTTCAATCTCGTACCTCCGAGTACTCCCGCGTCTGAGGAAGTGGTTTAAGACGGAGAAGTGACTTCTCAAGCGTGCCCCCTTCGTTAAGAATATTTTTCTCGCTTTTCAGGAACTCATTAGGAAAGTACCCAGCTTTTATGAAGCCCTGGTAGGCCCCTCGACAAGTGAAAAAACCGAGTTTCGGCCTGAGCGCAGGGGAAGCGCCGCTAAGCGAGCCTTCTCCCGAAGCCTGAAGGCGTTGGGCTCTTGTCGTAAACCTGCTCCACGTGTAGCACGTAGACGGGCCGGTCGCTCCTGTGCTCGGGCGGCGTGTAGTGGTACGCGTCGTGTATGAGCGTTACCAGCTTGTGCACGGCGTCGTCCAGGTGCACGGTTAGCCTGCCTTTGACCTCGAAGCTTACGCTGGGGGGCTGGAAGAAGAGTAGGCTCGCGGCTCTGCCGCTCTGCACGATGCTCCAGGTCTGGTGGGGCCTGTCCCTCACCCTCTTGGCGAGCTCCACAGTTGCGAGCTTCTCGAAGTCAATGTACTTCTCGGCCACGCCCCGCGGGTGGTAAACGAGCTGCAGCAGAAGACGGGCGCCCCGGAGGCTGTGCTCTTCGTAGAGCCTCCTCAGTGCCTCTTTATCGCCGGAGGCTTGGAGGTACTTCTCGTCAGAAAGCTTCACGTGCTCCTCGAGTTTACGTGTAACCTCGTCTGCGTGCTCCTCCCTCGGGACGTAGCCGCATCCGACGATCTTCGCGTTCACCTTTACCTCGCCGTTCACGCACGTAGCCGTCACGAGAGCCGGGTTGTGTCGAGTGAACTCGAGGAAAAACTTCTCAGGGCTTAAGCGCCTCCCTTCAGCGAGCTGCAGGAGCAGGTTACGCCGGGCGTAGTAATTCCACTCGAGAAAGGAGTCGGGCAACCTGGCCATGGGGAAATGCACAGGTGCTTCAACTTATATTTATTTTATATTTTATTCTCCCAGTACTGACTCGTGCTGGGGACGGCAGAGGGAAAAGCCACACAAGGGTGAAGTGGAAGCGCGCCGCTACGAAGCGCAGGTGTTACTAGCACCATGAAGATAAAAAAAGCGGCTTGACCGCTACTTTTTCAACTCCCTTAGCCTAGCTTCGACCCGTGCAAGCTCCTCCTCAAGGGACTTCTTGTAATCTTCCAATCTCTTCAGCTCCTCCTCTAGGAAGCGCTTGTACTCTTCCGCGGATCGCTCATCGAACGTCGGGTTTGCGCCCCAGTAGTACCAGCCCGGTGCTCCGTATGCGCGCCAGCAGTATCCCGGGCCGTAGACCCAGCCCGGCCTCTCCCAAGGAGGGAGGTCAGCCCAAGGGCCGTTTCCCGGCCAAGGCCCTCGGTTGCGCCAGCCTCCGTACCTCCATCCCAACAGCTTTCACCGTTTTGGGATATCGCACAGAATTATATAAATTTTTCATCGAGGGAGCCTCATACTACGCTCAGGGTTTTCAGGAGGATGTAGATGCCCGCCAGGACTATGGCTACACCGTAGATCGAGCGGAGTAGTCTTCTATCGATGCCGACCGCGAGCCTGGCGCCCAGGTAGCCTCCGGCGAGGCCGCCCGAGAGGTACGCTAAAACGACCGAGAGCAACACTTTCCCCGCCAGGAGGTACTCTATGCCGGTGACGAGCCCGAAGGTACCGACGCAAATGAGGGAGGTGCCGACTGCCAGCCGTACGTCGATGCCCCCAATGTAGACAAGCGCTGGAACGTTGAGAAAGCCTCCACCTATGCCTAGAAAGCCGCTCAGAAAGCCAACAGCGAAGCCTGCGAGCACGACCAGTACAAGCCTCCTCCTCGGGTACGGGGCAACTGTTTCACGGGTTCCGCCGCGGGATAAGAGCATGTAGAGGCCGATAGCGATCATGGAGATCGCGAAGAGGCCTAGTAGGTAGCCTCCCGGAGTTGTTCTCCCGACCTGTGCACCAAGAAGAGAACCCGCGACGCCCGCTGTCGCAAAGATGGTACCCGTTTTAAGGTCCACGTTTCCCCTTCTAAGGTGGTAGGCGGAGTTTATGAAGGCGTTTAAACCAACCGCTAAAGCTGTTGACCCGACGGCAACGTGCACGGCGTCGGGGTAGCCGCTTAGGCCGACGAAGTAGAGAAGCAGGGGGACGGCAAGTATAGATCCCCCTCCGCCGATCAGCCCTAGAGAAAAGCCGACGAAGAAGCCCGAGAAGACGGAGAGAAGTACCTGCGTTGGGGTAAGCACAGGCAGATATTTGATAGCCCTCTTTTAACCGTTCAGTAAATTTAGGAATATATTTCATGCTATTATTTACAAGAGTACAGCCTCGGGTGCTGGGCGAGCGACCCGAGTAGCCTTGGCTGGCAACGTACGTGAGTAAAGTATTTATGGTTGTTAATAACTGAGACTTTGTATGACAGAAACACCGAAAAGTATTACTATCGACAAGAAACTCCTCGAGAGAGCGCGAGAGTTTCACGGGCACGTGTGCCCATTCCTCGTGCTCGGCCTTCTCGCTTCCGAGATTGCTAAGAGCGAGCTCGGAGTTTCCAAGGCGGGGGTTTACGAGACGATACACGAGGAGCTGGTCGCCGTGGTGGAGGCTAACAACTGCATGGCTGACGGCGTTCAAGTGGCAACCGGTTGCACGTTTGGGAACAACAGCCTCATCTACCTCGACACCGGGAAGAACGCGCTCACCCTTTACAGGAGGAGCACGGGCGAGGGGGTGAGGGTTTACGTGGACTGGGAGAGGATCAGCGGCGAGTTTCTCCCGCGCACGGCTGGCGGGGCTTGGAGGGAGGGCAACGAGCTTTGGAGGAAGGTCGTCGTTGAGAGGTCTGCGTCCATGGAGGAGGCTGAGCGCCTTCATGCCCTGTGGGAGCAGGTTGCCCTCAAGTTGCTGGAGCTCCCGGTGGACTACTTCAAGGTGAGCAGGGTCAGGGTGAGCCCGATTGAGCGTGCCCCGATCTTCGAGAGCGTCAAGTGCGCGAGGTGCGGCGAGCTTGTGGCGAAGCCCAGGGCCGTTGCAACGCCGGAAGGCTACCTCTGCCCGGCATGCGCTCGTGCGAGTGTTAACGGGGTGATCGGGCGCGGGATAGTTGCTGGGCTTCAGTACCCTGTTGAGGTGGTGGGATGAGGTTGAGGGTCGTTCTGGCCGTCCTCGTCGTAGCAGTCGCCGTCGCGGCAGCCGCTCTGCTCATGCTAGGCGGGAGGCACGAAGCACAGCCACCTACTCCGTCTGGGGCCACGTACCCACTGACAGTCGTGGACTCCGCCAACAGGACGGTGACCATTGAAAGGAGGCCCGAGCGTCTCGTGGCCGTAGGGCCCGGCATGCTGAGGCTTTTGGTGTACTTGAACGCCAGCGACCTCGTCGTGGGTGTTGAGCAAGCGGAGAAGCAGTGGAGCCCTCTTGGGAGGGACTACGCGATGGCCCTTGGCAGCGAGTACTTCTCCTCGAAGCCCGTGATCGGGCCCGGTGGTCCCGACAAACCGCCCGCACCCGAGCTCATACTCAAGGTTCAGCCTGACCTCGTGGTGATGTCTTACGCTTTGATCGGTGCTTACGATCCAGACAGGCTCCAGAGCGAGGTCGGAGTACCAGTTGTGGTCGTCAACTACGGGACAGTGGGTAACGTGGATGTGCCTGGCTTGAAGCGCGCGCTAAGCCTCCTCGGCAGGGTTCTAGGCAGGGATGAGAGAGCCAGACAGCTCTCCGAGTACATAGATGGGGTCGTTCAGGATTTGAGCAGGAGAACAGCGGGGCTCGCGGCGAGGCCAAGTGTTTACGTCGGAGCGGTCTCCTTCAAGGGCGCCCAGCCCTTCACGTCCACGCAGTCGCCTTACCCGCCTCTGCTACTCTTGAACACTCCGAGCGTGGCCGACGAGGCGGGAAAGGGCAAGGGTTTCGTTTCGCTGGACTTCGAGTACCTCCTCAAAGCGCAGCCAGAGTACGTGTTCATCGATGAGGGAAACCTCCAGTCCGTGCTTCAGGACTTCCAGAAGTCCCCCGAGAAGTACTGCGCCCTCAAGGCCTTCCGGGAAGGCAGAGTGTACGGCGTCCTGCCCTTCAACTACTACTGGACTAACGTGGCCACGGCGCTCGCAAACGCCTACTACATGGGTAGCGTACTCTACCCCGATAGGTTCAAAGACATAGACCCTGCCTCTAAGGCTGACGAGATCTTCAGAGCATTCCTCGGAAAGCCCATCTACAGGGGCTTCGTTGACAGGGGGTACCCCGGCTTCGCGAACCTTAGCAGCCTGTTCAAGTGCCCCTGAGAGGGGTTTCGAGGCGTGAGGAAGGAGTCACTCCTGGCAGCGTTTTTCCTGCTGGCCCTCCTGGGGGTTTTCCTAGCAGAGGTAAGCTTCGGCGCGTACAGCTTATCGCTTCGCGACATCATAGCTTGCATCACGGGCGCCAGCGTCCCCCCTGAGGTTCGAGCGGTGTTAGACATGAGGCTTAGGAGAGCCCTCGCGGCGGTCGCGGTAGGGGCTATCCTGGGCTCTAGCACGATGGTGCTGCAGTCCTCTCTAAGGAACGTCCTGGCTTCGCCGTTCACACTGGGTGTGCAGCAGGCGGCGTCTATCGGAGCCGCGGTGGCGCTCATGGCCCTATACGGCGGCTCCGTGACTAGGTGGAGCATTAGCGTCACGAACCCCTTTGTGGTGTCTGGCTTCGCGTTCCTATCGGCTCTCGCGCAGACTCTGCTGATCCTGGCTCTCTCGGCCGCAGGGGGACTCACAGCGTACGCTGTAGTGCTTGTCTCGGTGACCATGAGCTTTATAACGCAGGCTATACTCTCGTTGCTCCAGTACCTCTACTTCAACGAGATCCTGGTGGCCGCCCTCCTCTTCTGGACCTTCGGCGACGTGGGTAGGCCGAGCTGGCAGGAGATCCACATACTAGGCATCACAGCGGCGCTCAGCCTGGCTGTGTACTGGTACTTCTCTATGGACCTGGACCTGCTCATGGTCGGCGACGATGTCGCTAGGTCGAGCGGCGTAAACCCCTCCGCTACGCGTGTTGTTCTGCTCTTAGCCGCCGCGCTGGCTACAGCCGTCTCCGTGTCGTTCGCAGGAGTCATAGGCTTCGTTGGGCTAGCGGGCGGGGTCATGGCTCGGCAGATTGCTGGCTGGAGCAACAGGAGGAGCCTCCCGCTTGCCGCCACGCTGGGCGCGACCCTCCTTGTGCTATCCGACCTTGTGGGCCGCACTGTTCTTTCCCCTATCGTGATACCCGTGGGGATAATGACGACGATTATAGGAGCCCCTCTGCTCGTCTACCTGGTGGTGCGTGGTAAGCATGGTCAGCATTAGAGTCGTAGGGGTGACGGTGAGGTACGGTAGCGTTGAGGCTCTCAGGAACGTGACCCTCAGCGTGGACTCCGGTGAGGTTGCCTCGCTCGTGGGCCCGAACGGCTCGGGAAAAACAACCCTCCTGAAGACACTCGACGGAATCCTCAGAAGATTCACCGGAGCAGTTTACCTGGACGGGAGAGATGTGAGGAGGATCGGGCAGAGGGAGATCGCTAAGGTCGTCGGCTACGTCCCCCAGAGGCTCGAGAGCTTCGCGCCGATAACTGTGTACGACTTCGTCCTGACAGGCCGGCGCCCCCACGTCGAAGGCCTGCCTAAGCGCGAGGACCACGAGGCCGTGGAGGAGTCGCTTAAAGTGACGGGGACAAGCAGCCTGCGCGACAGGCCCATAACCACTCTCAGCGGGGGCGAGCTCCAGCGAGTCTTGATAGCCAGGGCGCTAGCCGCCAGACCGAAAGTCCTCCTCCTCGACGAGCCTACCGCTAACCTCGACCCCAAGTACCAGCTTGAGGTGCTGAGGATACTCCGCTCTCTAGCGAAAAGCGGGCTGTGCGTGATCATGGCCCTCCACGACCTCACACACGCCTACAGGTACTCCGAGAAGGTCGTGATGCTGAAGAACGGGGTGGTCTACGCCGCTGGTAGGCCCGAGGAAGTCATCATAGAGGAGAACATAAGCCGGGTTTACGGCGTTAAGGCTATCGTCCACAGGGATATAAAGGCTGTGACGTACCTCGACTGAAGAGCTATGCGGCGCGTTTCTCTGCCATCATCGTGAAGACCTCCCAGAGGGCTGGAGTGCTTCCCGAGCCTAGACATGGACTTCAAGTCCACGATCCTTATAAGCCTTGAGCCGGTGATACGTGTGTGGCACAAGAAGAGAAAAGCTTGGCTGAGGGTCTGCGCGCGCTGTCGTCAGCGTCGCTGCTGATGCTCTTAGCCTACATCCTCCTAGCCGCTGGGGTGCTACTGGCCCCCCTCCTCAGGTTTTCCTACCTAGGAGTGCTCAGGCACCGTCCAGCCTTCACCGCTCAGCCCTGGGGGCCGTTTCTAGTGGCGGCCCTAGCTGCTGTAGCGGGTGGCGTTGCGCTCTACGCAATCCTGGCTAAGCTTTCGAGGAGTTTCAGCTCCCTAGGTGCTTGGAAGGAGGACTTGAAGAGCCTTTCCCCTCTAGCAGTGGCGGGGCTATCTATAGGCGTAGCCCTTATGACCGCAGGAATCGCGTTAGTGGCTTTCACGTGGCTAGGAAGGTGGGTTGTCGTCGGCCTCGCCCTTCTCACCCTAGCCGTCGGCTACGTGGGCCTAGGAGTTCTCTCGCTCAAGCTCGGGACCTACCTGAACTCCTCCACCTTCACCCTGGCCGGGGCCTTCGCGATCCTGTCAGCGCTCGCGCCCCCGTTCGCGCCCGTATCCTGGCTGGTACTCTACATCGAGTCTAGCGCTCAGGCTGTGAGAGCCGCCCAGGAGAAGGTTACTTGACACCGAAGTACTTCTCGTAGAGTTCCTGGCTTTTTCTGAAAGGTATCTCCGAGAAGAAGCCCGGCACGAGCTTCTCGACGTAGTCCTCGGTTGCGAGAGCGGATGGTACCGCCACGAAGGTAAGCTCGGTGTAGCTGTCGCCGGCTGAGATCGCCTTCGTGATCCTCGCGAAGTGCCTCAACTCCCCCTTAACAGCGAGGATGCTAAAAGTGTTCCCGGCGGCCTCGTAAGCTCCCGCGGGGTAGTGTGGTGCCCGCCTGTACTCACCGAGGTATATCTCCTGGTCCCAAGGCGAGTTAGGATCCCTGACGTAAGTCACGGAGACGGGGTATGGGAAGCCAGGCTCGGGGACAACGCGTTGCTCTATCACGGGCTTTGTCCCGGAGAACGTATACCATCCAAGCCAGGCAAGCATCCTGATGACCTTCGGATCGGGCTTGAGCTTCTCGACCTCTTTCTCAAGCTTCAGCATAAAAGAGTGCCCCATCGCGTAGCCCCACTCGAAGAGCCTTTCAGCAGTAGCCGGGTACCCATACTTCTCCAGCATCTCCATGATGGCCATGAGGTAGACGCGGTTGAGCGTGTAGGTGTCTACGGTTGAGGAGCCGAGAAGCTTCCTCAGCCTTGCTGTGACCTTTGCTAAGCTCTCAGTCACGTGAGAAACAATAGCCAGCTAGTAATAAAGTTTCATTCAACGAAATGTGGGGGCCTCAGAAACCTCCTGAGGACAACCCTCACTTGAGGGGCTTGTCTTCGTGGGATCTAGCCCGATACGCCAGTAGAAGTCCCTGTAAGCTCGCACCCCTGGAACACTCTTCAAGTCCTCGACTCTGAGCCCCTTCTAACCTCTTACAGTATCTCTTTTACCAGCACCCCGGGCAGGTCTCAAGGAGCACCCCCCGCGTCAGGCTACCGGGTAGTCTACTCAAACACCCATCGACGCAACCGCAGGATCAACCCTAAGCAGTTGCTCAAGGCCCTCGCAGAGTATCCGGTAACAGCCTGCTGGCGCGTTTATCCGTGTTACGCGGTTAACAACTTCCTACCCTGCGCTAAAGTATCGGCTCAACATTATAGTGAGGAGAAGTATACCGCTAGAAGGAGTTGAATACACTCAAGCGTTTAGTATCTGCCTGGAGTGCTCAATCCAGCTTGAGGAGCTTCCTGATACTCTTAAACATCTCGGGCATGGCTTCTGGGTCAGTACCGGTGACCAGGTTCCCGTCAACGGCTACGTTCCCCTCCACTAGCACACCCCCGGCGTTCCTCACGTCGTCGTGAATCGCGTGGAAGGCTGCGACCTTTTTCCCTTTGATAACCCCGGCGGAGATCAGAACCCATGGCGCGTGGCATACGGCCGCGACAACCTTGCCGGACTCATAGGCTTTCTTCACGAATTCGAGAACTCCTTTGTTCCTCCTGAGCCTATCGGGGGCGTAGCCACCGGGGATCCAGATCAAGTCATAATAGGTGGCCTTTGATGGATCGACCTGGACGTTTGCCTTAACCTTGAATCCCTGCTTCCCGTGATACTCCCTCAACTCTGGTCCTACGAGGTCTACCTCGAACCCTAGCTCCTTGAGGCGGTAAAGAGGATATATGAGCTCGCGCTCGTCGAAGTAGTCTTCTACGAGAATCGCCGCCCTCATATCGTATAGTTTAGCGATTGTAGACTATTTATCGATTATTCATGTTCACCACGCAAGATTCTCGCACTTTTAGTCTCGCGAAACGCTCTTCGAAGAGGTTTGTCTCTCAGTTTATAGGCGATTCGCTCAGATGTTAGACCCCTTTTCTCCTAGACTTGAAGAGGGTAGGCTCGTGAGATGTAGAGCGATGCGTATTCTGCAAAAGTCGCAAATATCCTTGCTTGTAGGTTCACCGCACAGCCTGCACTCTCTGAGCTCTGGGTTCTGACCTGTTACGGGTAGCTGGGCTACCCCGCGGACCAGTTGTAGCCTGAAGCCGGGGTGCTTTTCTTCAACCCTGCGTGCGAAGTCCTGCAAGAAGGGTTGGAGCCAGTCTCCCTTTAGCGGCGCGAGGGGGCACCTCTCTCTCGTGAAGGGCAGACCCTGTGACTCAGCTATCGCCAGCGCCTCCTCGCCTGTGACCTCGAAGAGCGGCCGGATCTTCGGGAGAAGCTTCGGGTGCGTGGAGGGGGCGATCGGCTTGAGCTTAGCGGCCCAGTCAGCCCTCCCCTGCGCAAGGTCCTTCAGGAAAAAGACCAGGATATCGTCAGCGTTGTGGCCTGTCGCGACCTTAGTCGCCCCGAGCTCTCTGGGAGCCTTGTTCATGAGATACCTCTTCACCGCCCCGCAGACCGAGCACGGTGGCCTTCTCAGGGCCCTGCTCGCGGAGGGTATGTCTATCCCGTAGTCCCTGAGGCTGACGGTGTGGAGCTGGACGCCGAGCATCCCAGCCAGATCCTCGACGACCCCGAGCGTGGGGGTTAGACCGAGGTCTATGTGGAAAGCCCTCAGCTCGAAGGGCTTGGTCTTCTGGAGCTCCCGGAGGACGTACAGCGCCACCGCGCTGTCCTTCCCGCCGCTGACGGCAACGAACACTCTGTCACCTGGGGCGACCAGCTTCCGGCTTGTCCTGATGGCACGCTCCAGCGCAGCCTTCACGCTAACCATACGGGGTTCCACTCAGCAGGGTTACCTCACAAGCGCTAGATATTTCTATAGCTGGTGCGCCTATACAACGATGAGCCAGAAGCTTGTTGAAAGCATCAGGAGGAGCGTGGAGCTCGAGTTGAAGAACGCGTGCTCGCTTGAGCTTGGGTTGCTGGACTGAGGAGCGAGATGATTAAAGCGATACTGGGGAGCATCGCACACGACTCAAGAAAGCACGCTGAGATGTACAGGGGGATAATCAACATCCTGATGGATGGGGCCTGCGGCCTCCCAGTGTTGCTCGGCTACAGCGCCGAGGAAGTGCTGTGCGGCGATGCTACTTTTAGGCTCATCCGGCGCGGGGCCTCAGCTGCCTCCTGTGGAGCATGACTGTTGCTATATGGCTACATGCCCTCGCCTTGCGGACGTAGCCGTAGGCTGGAGAGGCAGCCGCGCCTGTACCTCCCCTCGCTTATTCAGACGTTGTACCAGGGGTAGGTGTCTCCCGTCTCGGGCAACTCTCTGACGAGCCAGTGCTCTACGCCGACCCTCTCCACCTTCCCGGCCAAGAGCCTGTAGGTTGCGCGGTAGAGCCACTCCGCGGGCTTGTCCGGGAATGAAGAGTGCGGCTCGCCCAGCGCGTTGAGCAGGTCCCTGCGCTCCTCGCTCAGCCTTTTACCACAGTAGCCGGAGAGGATGCACCTCACCAGGGCTCAGGCCAGCCTGCTCTTCTCTCTTTCAACCCTCAAGTAATAGCTGCGGTCGATGAGCCTTAGGTAGCTCCTAGCTCCGCCCTAGTTTCCACTTCCAGCCCTCAAAGCAAAAAGGAGATAAATCCCTCTTCATCTTGAGGTATGAGCAACTCAGTTCCCTTCCATCCCCCTCAGGGGGAGTGGAGGGTGCCGCGCGCGGTGCGAAGAGGGGATGTGCCCGCGGCGACGCGGGCTGAAGGCCGCCCAGCCAGGGCGGCCCGCCCCGAAAAGGGGACCCATGACACCCCGAAAGGGGGCCCTCAGAAAGGTGAAGGGGGCAGATGAGCCAGGCGCGATCTTCCAGAGCATATCCCAGATCTCCGACTCCTTTATGACCTCTCTTCACTATCACCTCGGAAGTACCGTTTCACGGGACACCCGGCGGCTAGCCGAGGAATCCCCGGATCCTTGCTAGGCGCACCGCGTCGAAATCGCCCGCGTCTATGGCGATGAGGTAGTCTTTTCTTGGGGCTGCCTCAACCCCTATCTTCTCCTTCAGGTCAAGGGCTTCCCTGACGGTACTGAACCCGAGAAAACTGCTCGCGACCTCGGGTGCGAAGAATTGGTAGTCGAGCTCTAGCTCAGCCTTTATATGCTCCAGGAGGGGGGAAGAGAGCTCTTCCAGCTTTTCCACGATGCCGTGCGCATCGAGGAGGGTGGGCGGGAAACCCACGCTGTAGCAAGCGGCTGTGAATGCTATCGCGCGAGGAGCCGGGCCTGGTGCGTCTTCAGCCATGAAGCGCCCGTAGAGCCTACGGTCGAGCCTTTCGCGCGTCTGCGGGACCTTGTTGGCGATCTCGTTTATCGCGGGCAGGAGCTGCGTCACCCTGCTTCTGTACGCCTGAGACATCGCCTCCAGCAGCTCGTGGCCTGCCCGGAATCTCGGAGCGGGCTTCCCTGCGTTGTCCCGAAGAACCTTGGAGACGTATTGCGCGACCTCACGCGGCACATCGTACCTGACGGCTGACTGGAGCGTGGCCGTGTCGAAGCCTCGGTAGAGGCGTGCCTCCACCTCAGTGAGAGAAGGGTTGTTCAGCCCGCCGCGGAAGGGGGGAGAGCCCATGCCGAGAATCACGCTCACATCCACTCCGGAGCGGCGGGCGAAGTCGTGGACTGAGCTCAGGGCGTGGAGTGTGGAGAGGAGAGAAGCGAGGTGGCCTGAGCGGAGCGCCGCGTCGCTCTTACCCACGAAGACCCTTAGGGGTTTGGGGTCGATGCCGTTTCTCTCGAGGAACTCGAGGTAGGAGGACAGTATAGACTCCGCGTTAAGGTGCTCGCTGACCCCCTCGAGGAGCGGGACCACCTCGGGCGGCTCCGCGTCAACGCCGGTGAGCTCCCGCACCAGCCTGGCTTTCTCGCGGAGGGCTCTGCACGCTACGCTGAGGACGTCAGAGGAGTCGACCATCGGCACGACTACCCACCTTACAGCCTCAACGCCCGCGCGCTCGACAGAGTAGTAGTTCGCCAGCACGGCCGACTCCAGCGCTAGGAGGAGCCTGTCCACGCCCTCCAGCTTCGGGTTCGGCACCCTGACCGTCACGAAGAACTCCTCCCCAACCGGAATCCCCTCTTCGAGAGCCTTGAGGACGATGTCACGCGGCTGGGAGTACGGGGTCAGCTTGCCCTCGAAGTCCACCATGACCTCGTCGCAGCCGTACAGCCTGTAGCCTAGGATAGCCTCCCGGACTTCTTCAGACACCGGGATCCTCACAGCCGAGTCCGGGTGTTGAGTACACATCAGCCTCGGAATAGCCATCTCGCTGTAGCGCGCCTAGCGATTTTTCATCTTTTCCAATATTTTTTCGCAATAATCACCTATATTCACGCGATGAGTACGCATAAATTTTTAGATATTTATTGGAAATATTGTAAAAATTTCAGGAGTATGCATATGCCTCCTCCGTGTAATGCTCGCTGGTATGCGTGAGCTCGAGTACTTACTAGAAATATTTAAATACTAGTAAATTGATTACTAATTTGTGAGGGTCAGGGTGACGAGGAACTTCCAAGTGACGATCCCTGCGGAGATCAGGAGGGCCCTCGGTATAAGAGAGGGGGATCTGCTGGAGGTGAGGCTGGAAGGGGGTAGAATCGTCATCGAGAAGGCTGAGCTGGAGCTTCCCCGCATCAGGCTGGGAATGAGCGTTACTACGGGGGAGGTTGAGCGACTCATCGAGGAGGGTGCTGAGGAGAGCGCACACCTATGAGCGAGGCAGTCATAGACACAAACGTGTTCATTCACGCGATTTCGGAGGACTCGCCTCTGCACCAGGAGGCTAGGATGCTCCTCTACGGACTTAAGAGGTGGATGGTGCCCACAGTCGTTGTCTACGAGCTCGTATGGTTTTTTAAAAGAGTGGGGGTTAGATCTGAGGTTGCAGCGTACGTAGTTGAGAGCATCCTCAGCAACCCGCGCACGGTGGTGCTCGCGGATCTCGGGGAGCATGCGAGGTGGGCCCTCAGAGCCTTGCGCGAGGAGAAGATAGGCTTGGCGCACTTTAACGACAAGGTTATCGTCTCCACTGCGGCTAAAGCTGGTGTCCCACTGGTAACCTACGACGACGAGCTGAGAAAAGAGGCTATGAGAGAGGGCTTGAAGGTGCTCCCACCGCTTTGAATTCTGCGATTGTAGCCAAGGCTTGAGACCTGCTTGCCCTCTTCCTTGCCGCGACCCTCACTACGATAAGCGTGGAGGTGACGATTAAAGCGGGGAAGAGGGGCCACGATGGGATGCTCGTGTACTCGACCGAGCAGTTGGCCGCGTCGACATCTCCTAGGGTGAGTGAGGCTTCCCAGGCTAGAAGGAGCGTCGCTCTACGTGACGTGGATCCGCACGTGAGCGTTACTTCAGCGTAGAGTGCTGGCAGGTTAAAGCTGGTTAGTGTTACCCTCGTGGTCGCGTTGTACACAACTCTCACGCTGAGGGGTGCTCGGACGACTACGCTGGGGGAGGTTTGGCGCTTACCGCTGTACTCGTACGCGACCGGTAGCACGGCCACGCCTCGAGATTCAAAGCTCGGGGCTTTGACCTCGAAGGCTGCGCCCTCGTACACCCAGTCCTCATAGGTGGTGTTCAGCGCGGTGACTCTCACGAGAAACTGCTTCCGGTAAACCACCCTGTAGACGCCCGGCCCCGTAGCTGCGGCATCCGAGAGGCTAAAGCTCGTGTTTCGGTAGAGGACGATGGGTGACACGAGCCTCGTGCCGTTGCCAAACTCGATAGCCTCTGGGATGAGCGGTGAGAGCTTTGAGCCCGCTTCGAGCCAGAGGGTCGTAGTGTTCACAGATACTATCGTGACGAGGAACTGCTTCCTGTAGACCCCCTCAAGCCTCCCAGCGCTCGCGACCCTGCTGTCTGGGCCGACATCCTCGCCCGAGAGGAGGACACGCTCGAGCACGTACCTGGTGCCGTTGTCGAAGCCGATTTCCCGGGGCACCAGTGACTCGACGGGTGTGCCCTCGTCCACCCAGTCCTCGCGGGCACCGGTGGGGAGTACGACAAAAACCCTGTACTGCCTGGTGTACGTGATATCGACAGCTGCACCCGGCCAGACCCTCGTTCCGTTGAACCGCTGGCCGTCTACGTAGACTACTGGGTTGACGAGCCTCGTGCCGTTGCCGAGGTCCACGACGGGGACGATGTACTGGGAGATGTCTAGGCTCGTGGAGTAGTAGGTGCCTAAAGGGGTTCTAACTAGGACGAGGAAAGCCCACAGCTGTCTCACGACCGGCTCGCCGGGGGTTACTCGGGCTGCGCCATCAACAACCTGCGCTACACTCGCTACTGCTTTCTCGAAGGTGTTTCCTCCGGCTGACCACGCGGCCTGCGGTGGGGACCAGCGGTTTTCCCGGAAGTAGCTGAGCTTCAGCGTCACCGCCCCGCTCTCCAGCACGGCGGTTGGGTAGTCACTCGACCTGCCGGCTAGGACAAGCTCGGCATCGAGAGGAGACCACTCCCACAGGACCGGCTCTACGACGAAGCCGGCCCAGCTAACGCCATCTGACGGTGAGATTCTCACGGAGTCCACGATGCCCGAGTCCCTGTGGAAGCTCACAGTAACCCCCTGGGGCGAGGCGCTGAGCGCTGCCTCGAGCGTTGCAGAGGCCCCTAAGGGTGTCACCTGCGACGCATAGATGTACACGTCGCCTGCGCACCCTCCCTGGCTCCCAGTGTAGTGGTGGACGCGGCCCATCCCGGTGATGCTCTCGGGGTTGAGAGGGGAGAGGGAGCAGTACTGGACTTTTAAGACCTTCGTGGTGTTCCAGATATTCACATTGACGTAAGCACCGCTCCCCGTGACTATGAGAACCTCCTGCACCCAGTAGACCTGCTGTCCTCCTCCCCTGGTCAGGACCTTGAGGTTCAGGTTGAGCTGGACGCTGAAGCTCCCCCTCAGGTGGAGGTGATCGTAGCTTGTCGCCTTCAGCTCCGGGGTGAACGACACCTCGGCCCTCGCGCGGGTGAAGTTGTACGAGTAGGAGGTGTAGGACCCGTTGAGGTACGCGATGCCCAGGTCCACGATCCCCGTCGGGGCAGCCCTCCCCAAGCTCGTCGCCGCCGTGCCGGTTGCCCGGTTTAGCGCCCACGCCAGCGCTGGCTCGCCGCAGAGCAGGGCCTTCACGCTCCCAGTGACCCTAGCGGTCGCGGAGGAGGGGTTGTAGACGGCCAGCCCGACCCTCCTAGGAACCCGCACCGACACCGAGAGAGGGCTGAAGATCCTGGGCAGAGAGGGGGATGAGGACAGCTCCCTGGAGGAGGTGAGGTCGTAGACCATGAGCCTCACGGGCACACTGGAGTACAGCTCTGGGTACAGGGTTAGTTCAACGTTTCCGGCTGAGTCGAAGGTGAGGGGGTAGTAAGAGTAGTAGCCGGGCGCCACACTGTCCTGAACCGAGTAGACGAGCACCACGCAACCTCCTTCAGCCCGCGCGCTCGCCGCAGCAGCCGCTATGGCTAGAGCCGCGAGCAACA
Source organism: Infirmifilum sp. NZ (assembly GCF_022693705.1). Taxonomy (NCBI): domain Archaea; kingdom Thermoproteati; phylum Thermoproteota; class Thermoprotei; order Thermofilales; family Thermofilaceae; genus Infirmifilum; species Infirmifilum sp. NZ. The sequence goes on along the minus strand of NZ_CP094288.1, from coordinate 1,718,843 downwards.
GAGCATAACTCAAGCGCACATAGAAACAACCGCTAGATCCGATTTAAAGCCAGCTCTTCACGCCCAATATCCTGTCCGTAAGGAGTATGGAGTCCGCTGCCTCACTCGCGGTAGACATGGATGCCCGCACAGCGTCCACGTTCTCAGGAATCACGACCGCTTCCTGGTGCACCGCGTAGGCTAGGGAAACCGTTGCCCCCTTAACCGCAACGCTATCCTCCCATACGGCAACCTCGTATATGTCCCCGAGGGGCCTGCCAGCGTACCTGGCCAGCTCTCGCAGCTCCGCGGTTGACCTGATGCTGTCGTCCAGCACGAGGACACGGGGGGCCTCATGTAGCGATTCGACGAGCTTCGACGCGGAAACTGGCTCGCGGAACTCAGCGAAAATAATGTGGAGGTGCGAGAGGGTAGTCGGCGCGACGACCGCGTAGGTTAAGACCTCGATGTTGGGGAAAATCTCGGCTAGGTCGCGCGAGTGGTGGGAGGGAGGCGGCAGGCTCTCGAGGAGCAATCCCTCGATCGGGCCCCTCGATACTTCCTTGGGGTCCGCCCCCCGCCTAACTATAACGCCGTAAACCCGCCTGAGCTCACCCACCCTTGATAGAGCATAAATCACCCTCGCTAGGCCTGTCGTGTTGCACGAAAGCACCCTCAGGTACCTCTTCCCAAGAGCCTTCGAGTAGTTCACCAGCGGGAAGAAGCTCGCCTCGGCGACGTCCGGCTTCTCGCCTCCCTGAAACACCGCCCTCTTCCCCGCTGCCTCATATACCGGTTTGTACCTCGCCCCGACTCCGCTGGGAGTCGCGTCCACGACGATGTCGCTTTCAGCGATCATCTCCTCGATAGAGCCGGATGGCTTTATCCCGGCTTCCTCAAACCGCTCTGCGTAGCCATCTGGGACAAACAGCCTGAAACCGTTTTTGACGGCTAGAGCGGCTTCCCAGTCGGGCCTCGTCTTCGAAACACCTACGAGCTCCATGTCAGGCATCCTGCTGACAGCCCAGGCCACCCTCTTGCCTATCGTGCCGTAGCCGTTCACCGAGACCCTGATCACATCTTAAAAGCACAAGTTATTAATTTAAAGTATTATCATTAATCAATAATGACAAAATGGCTTTAACCCCCGCTGATTAAAGAGTAAATGACGGGAATGAATGCGCGTGAGACCTATGCTTCTATCCTGCTAGCGCTGGGATTTGCGCTCCAGGTCTTCTTAGACAGGCCTCTCAGCGAGTACTTGATGCTCGCTCTCCTCTCAGCATCGCTTGGCGTCTCATGGACCCTTTGGCGGGGAGCCCCTCTACTCTTTCTAATCGGCTCCGCGACGGGGCTCGCTTTTGAGGTCGTGGGGCTCAGCACGGGCCTGCCCTTTGGGGCTTACACCTACACGTGGAGAGCTCCTCGGGTATTCGGCGTCCCTGTGCCCGTGGTGTTTGCCTGGGGCACCTACCTGTACGCGTCGTACCTCTCCGCGCTCCCACTCGCGGGGAGGTGGAAGAGGGCGCTGGCGGCGACACTCTACATGGTTCTCCTAGACCTCGGAGTCGATCCCGTTATGGTGGAGAAAGGGCTTTGGACGTGGAGCGCGCAGTGCCCCTGCTGGTTTGGCGTGCCCCTCACGAACTACCTGGGCTGGGCAACAGTATCGGCTTCTGCCATTCTCATCTACCAGAGGCTGGTGAAAAGTGAGCCCGTGGCTAGGCCTGTCGTCTCGTTCACCGTTCTCGCGGCCTGCCTCCCGATACTCAAGGAGGCATCAGGGGGAGCTCTCTTACCTGCTCTCGCCAGCTTCGCACTGCTGGCTACGGCGTCGACAGCCCTATACATCGTAAGCAGAAAGGCTTGGAACACGGGATCAGAAAAACTATACTATTAGCTCCCCGCTTCGCCTGTAGAAGTGGACCTTCTTGAAGTCGAAGTACACTTCGACCTCTTCCCCGACGCCGAGCCTCTCCTCCGGCCTCAGGACGGCCCTGATGAGCGTCCCGTCGGGCGCGTGCAGGAAGGCGATCTCCTCGCGGCCAAGCCACTCGGTGGTGTAGATCGTGAAGCCCTTACCCCTCCTGACCTGTACGTGCTCAGGCCTGAGCATCAGTAGCACCCTGGTCTCCCCGAGCTCCCTGAAGACCCTCGCGATGTCGTCAGGCAGCGCGAACGACGCGCCCGCGACCTCAACTCTGGGCTGAGGCTCCAGCACCACCTCCGCGTCGAGGATGTTCGCGGGCGGGCTCCCGATGAAGCTGGCGACGAACGTGTTCGCGGGGTTGTTGTAGAGCTCCTCCGGTGTAGCGTACTGCTGCAGCTCCCCTTTGTTGAGCACAGCCACTCTATCGGCGAGGCTCATCGCCTCGGCCTGGTCGTGCGTCACGTAGATCGTGGTGATGCCCAGCTCCCTCTGAAGCCTCTTCAGCTCCGCCCTCACCTCGATCCTTATCTTCGCGTCCAGGTTGCTCAGGGGCTCGTCCATGAGGAAGAGCTGGGGCTGCTTCACTATCGCGCGGGCTAGGGCTACGCGCTGCTGCTGCCCGCCGCTGAGCTGCGACGGCTTCCTGTCGAGGAGGTCGTCTATCCTGAGCATAGCAGCGACCTCTCGAACCCTAGCGTCGATCTCCTGCTTCGGTAGCTTCTTCAGCCTCAGCGGGAAAGCTATGTTCTCGTACACCGTCATGTGGGGGTAGAGGGCGTAGCTCTGGAACACCATTCCTATGTTCCTGTCCTTGGGCTCCAGGTCGTTCACTATCGTGTCGTCGAAGTAGATGTAGCCTGTCGTGGGCTTGTAGACGCCTGCTATCATGAGCAGGGTTGTCGTTTTCCCGCAGCCGCTGGGGCCTAGCAGGACGACGAACTCCTTGTCCTTCACCTCGAGGTTCAGGTTTTTGACAGCGTCCACTCCGCCCCGGAACGTTTTCGATACGTTCTCCAGCCTAACCCTAACCACGCATGCTCACCCCTTGACACCACCTATCGTGACCCTAACCAGGTACTTCTCGCCCACAACGAACAGAACGATGACCGGGATTAAATAGAATACCGATAGGGCGGCTATCAGCGAGAGGTTTATCCCACCCATCTCGCCGATGAGGCTTCGTATAAGCAAGGAGAAAGTCCAGTTCGTCTGCGACTGTATGAACGTGTACACGAAAATGTACTCGCCCCAACCGCTGAGGAATGAGAAGAGGGCAACGGCGAAAATCCCAGGCTTAACCAGCGGCAACATAACCCTGTAGAAGGCCCCAAGCCTGCTGGTGCCGTCAACCATGCTCGCTATTTCCAGGTCCCAGGGGATGCTGTCGTAGAAGCCCTTGAGAACCCACACCCCCAAGGGTAGGTCGACGGACATCCTTACGAGCACTACGCCGAGGATCGTGTTCAGGAGCTTCATTTCCCGAAGCATGAAGTAGAGAGCTATCAGTAGCACCGACGCGGGGACACCGTGGATCACGAGGAAAGCACCCAGTATGGCGCTACGGCCCCTGAAGCTGTAGCGAGAGATCACATAGCCCGCCATGGAGGAGATGAACACCACGAGGAGCATGTTCCCGAGGGCGAGCAGAAGCGTGTTGAAGGCAACGCTGTAAACGTTGGGGTAGAGCTTGCTGTAAACCGGGTCGTTCTCGAAGAGCACTCCTTTTCTGAGGTAGCTGAAGTTCTCAAGCGTAAAGCCTTTAATCGTAACGGGGCTCTCGCTGAACGCTAGGCCTAGGAGAAGCAGTATCGGAACCGTGATTACGACTATTAGGACCACAGCGACGGCGTAAAGGAGGATTGTTGATGCCTTCACCCTCACCTTCCACCACCTACTCCATTTTCGGCTCAGCCATGAGCTCGCGCAGCCTGAACACCCTCCAGTAGACTATCGAGAGAACCAAGCCGATTACGAGAAGTATGGTGACGAAGACTGCCGCGTAGCCGTAGCGCATAGATGCCAGGTACTGCCCGAACGCCAGGTGGTACGCCTGGAGTATCATGACCTCAGTCGAGTAGTAGCCCGGGCCTCCATCGAGCGTGAGGAGTATGTACTCGAACGAGGCGAGCAGCGAGAGGGTTTGGTACGCAACGACGAAGGCTATCTGCCACTTGATGAGAGGCAGTATGATGCGCCTGATTATCGTGAGCTGTGACGCGCCGTCGACCTTCGCGGCTATGATGTAGTCCTGCGGTATGGCCTTTATGGCCGAGCTGAATATCACCATCCCGAAGCTACAGCCAATGAAGCCGTTCACGATGAAGAGGAACGGCCAGTAGTACTGGAAGGTCCAGGGTACGGGTTCTCCGCCGAGCGCCTTCAGCACGGTGTTCAGGAAGCCCGTGTCCATGGGTGAGAAGATCCACATCATTATGAAAGCGTATATCACCGAGGGCATGACCCTTGGCAGGTACCACAGCGCACGCATAAGCGTACCCAGGGTGTCGTGGATGTGCGTGGAGACGAGGGCTAGGAAGAGCCCCATGCCCACGTTGAAGGTGAGGGTTCCCGCGACGTAGATTATCGTGTTCCTCACGAAGATCGGGGTGTTGATGTCGGAGATGAACTTCTGGTAGTTCGCCAGCCCCACCCACTCCCAGATGAACCTGTAGTCAAGGTTGGTGAATGACATGAGGATCGTTATGATTGCCGGGACTATCATGAAGGATACGACAACGACTGTGGCGGGGGCGAGCATGAGGGTAATTACGGCGAGCTTCAACAGACGCCTCCTTGAGGTCAAATTAGACCACCTGGGAGAAAAAACTCTTTTTCAAGCTGTTCCCTTACTCTCTGATTATTACCTGGTCTCCCAGCGTGCTTTGCAGGTTCTGCCTGAACACCTGGAGCGCCTGGTCGGAGTTGAACTGGCCTGTCTCGATGCCCTTGATCACGTTGAAGATTATCGTGTTGTAGTCACTCCACTTCGGGTGCAAGGGCTGGTACTTAGCGTACTCGACCATGTAGCCTGTCGCGGCGAGGAACTTGTCCTGAGTGTAGACCGGTAAGGAGAGCTGGCTGTAGAGTATCGCCAAGTGTGCGCTTTTAACTGCGTGAAGGCTGTTCAGATACGGGTCGGTGGCTAGGGTGAGGATGAGGAACGCCACCTCAGGGTACTTGCAGGTCTTTGAGATAAAGTACACTTGTGGCTGAGAAAGGGTGACGGGCTTAAGTCCGGGCTCGCCGGCGGGGTAGAGGGCGAAGCCGAACATCTGCCAGAATTTCTCCTCAGTAAGGTTGAACGACCCTATCCACTGGCCCTTGTGCCACGTGCCTCCGAACCAGAACAGGACTTTCCCTGATACAACCGTCGGGTGAACGTCGCGGTTGAAGTCGAGGGATGTTATCTTGTCGGAGATAACTTTACCCTTCTGCATCGAAGCCTCGTAGTACCAGTCGAAGACCTTCTTCCAAACCTTCATGTCGGCAACAAGCTTACCCGTTGAGGGGTCTTGGAGCGTGCCTCCGAAAGCCAGGTAGACGATAGGCCAATCTGGGCCAGCGTTGGGCCTGTGCCAGATACCGTAGCCTGGTTGCACAACTCCCTTTTGCACTGCTTCCTCTGCGACTTTCAGCATGTCCCAGAGAGTGAACTCACCTCTCCTGATCTTCTCGGGGAGCGCGTTGATCTGCTCGTCTGTCCAGCCCAGCTGCTTGAGCAGCAGTTTATTGAAGTAGACAGGCCTGGCTTCCGTGTCCTGAGGTATACCCCAGATGTGCCCCTTGTAAGTCACGGAGTCCCAGAGCCCGCTTATAACGTCGTAGTAGGTCCAGTTCCAGTACTTCTTCACGTAGTCGTCCAGCGGTATGATCCACCCGTTCTCGCTGAGAAGCGCCGCGTAGTGGTGCTCCATCTGGAATATGCACGGGCCCGTGCCCCCCTGTAGCGCGAGGAACACCTTGTTCCTGTAGTCGGTCCACTGCGCCGTTGAGAAGTCTCCCTCAAGCTTCACAGTGGCCGGTACGCCTGTCGCTTGGAATATCGCATTAAGCCTGTTAGCCGCCTCCACGAGGTTTAGTTGCCTGTAGATGGACTCCCTCTCAGGACCCTGCGTCCAGGCTGTGATCACAATTTCTACCGGCTTGCCGCCTGCCTGCTGCTGGAGCTGCTGCAGCTGCGCCTTTAGGCTCTGAAGCTCGGAGGCTAGCTTATCGTACTCCGACTTAGGCACGTACTCCCCAGCCGGGGCTGTCGGCGCAGTCGCCCAGTGCACTAAATAACCTGCAATAAAGCCGATGATGAGCGTAACTATTAACAGCAGTGCGGTGGTCTTTTGCAGTGTTTTACTCGTGCTCATCGTGATGCGTCTGCAAGATAACTATTTATCTGTTTTTCTGGGAAGCTTTAAATATTCTCGTAAAATAAAAATATATACTCTATAGTTTTTGGGGTAAAATTAAGGAAATAGATTACTGAGCTATGGCTTTCTCCTGAATCTAGATAGAGCTCTTTCGACGCTGTACTGGACCCGCGACAGGGTTTCCAGGGAGATCAGGCTCGAGGTGAGGTACACAAGGCCCAGCGTCACTAGCACTGAGAGGAGGATATAGACGGGGGCTTCGAGAGGAGGCTGCGAGGCGACGATGTCCCTTGCCAGGATCGTGGGCTGCGTCATCGGGAATACATAGAGGGCTGCTTTCACAGCGGGGCCGACCATGCTCGAGGGGGCGAATACGACGAAGTAGCCGGGAATCACTATGAGCATGCCCAGCGGGCTCATGATCGTGTTAGCTATGCGCACGTCTCTGCTGAGCGCGCCCACGATCACTCCTAGGGCCGCGGCGAAGAAGAGCGAGATAAGGAGACTGGGGGCCAGCAGTAGGAGGTCGTGGGGGGAGAGCAGGCTCGCCTGGCTCGGGATGTTCAGCGTGAGCGCCTGCTGCCCCGAGACTCCCGGCATCGAGCCGAGAAAGGTTGCAAAGTATATCGCGAAGTAGAGCGCCATGCCGGCCAGCTCGAGCGCCGAGCCCACAAGGGACACGACGAACATTCCCAGCAGCTTGGCTGTCAGGATCTCGTGCGGGGGCACAGGCATCGTCAGGAGGGTCTCGAGGGTTCTCTCCTCGTTCTCCACAGCCATGGAGGTCGCCGACATCTGCATGACCACTAGGGATATCGACATGACGATCAGGGGGACCAGGAGCGCGGCCATCAGCAGCCCTGCCAGCGAGCCCGGGTCCGCGGGCAGGAACGCTTTCTTGCTAGCAATGTAGGTCTGGGGTGTGGAGTGAACCGGATTAAGGAGAACTTGTGGGCTTATACCACTCTTGTTCGCGACGTGCTCTAGGTAGAAGCTCTTAACCTGCTCCACTACGGGGGCTGTCTCCACGCCTGAGAACACGGATATCTCGTCGACCACCGAGAGAACGGTGATGTTCGCAACATCTCCAACGGTGAGCGAGCGGGAGAACGTCTCAGGGAGGATGAGCACGACGCGTACGCCTCTCCTCGAGGCCTCCAGCGATATTTCTTCAGGGTTTCCCTGAGGGAGCTTAGTCACGTTGAAGCCCCTCCCGGCCAGCCACGCGATGAGCTTCTCGGAGTAGGGGCCTTTGTCGTAGCTCACCACGCCTATGTTCTGCGCGCCTCGCACCGCCTCTTCGACGGCTGTCTTCATGGGAACCGATATGACCAGCGCTATCACGGGCATGATTAGGGCGCTTAGTATGAACGGGACTAGGATCCTCGGGTCTCTGAGCAGGTCCTTAATCTCTTTCGCGAAGAGTGGGGCGATCACTTCCCACCACCCTTTACGACCGTGAAGAACACCTCCTCCAGGTTGCGGGCGCCGTACTTCGAGACGAGCTCCTTAATGGGGCCCTCCTCGAGGATCCTGCCCTTGTCGATCAGCGCGACGCGGGTGCAGACGTCCTCGACTTCAAGCATGTTGTGGCTCGAGACAAGGACAGTTGCCCCTAGGCTCTGGGCGTACTCCTTGATTAGGTCGCGTATCTCCTTGGCCTGAACGACGTCGAGCCCCGAGGTAGGCTCGTCGAGTATGGCTAGCTTGGGCTTAACCATGAGGGCTCTGGCAACCTGGACCCTGCGCTTCATTCCCTTGCTGTAGGACTTCATCTTCTCGTGGATCTTCTCGCCCAGTCCCGCTATCTTCACCCCCATCTCGAGCGCCTCCTCAGCCTCCCTGGTCTTCCCGTAGTAGAGCTCGGCCACCAGGCGGAGGAACTCGTAGCCCGTGATGTTCCTGTATGTCCCAGCGTCCTCCGGCAGGTACGATACCAACTTCTTGACCTTGAGGGAGCCGGGCTTCTCGCCAAGGACGAGCACCTCACCGCTGGTCGGTGACAGCAGGCCGGCGAGTATCCTGAACGTCGTCGTCTTTCCGGCGCCGTTCGGCCCTATGAGCCCGAAAACCTCGCCCTCCTCAACGGTGAAGCTCACGCCGCTAAGCGCTCTGAAGCCTCCGAAATCCTTAACCAGGTTTTTAACGACCACAGCAGGCATTGTAAAAAATAAATCTTAGATCACGTAATAAACGTTTGCAAAAGGAAAACAGGTGGTTTCATTGGAGGACCCTTCCCGCTACTGCGAAAACATGCTGCTGTGCGTTGTCTCGACGCTAGCCGCCACGGTGGTAGCCTTCTACGTCGGCCTTCTCCTAGCTAAGGCCAACCCACTCCTCCTCCCGCTGTGCCTAACCCTCGCCGTGTACCCTGGCTTCCTGAAAATGGTCTCGGCGAACAGGCTGTGGGCCGCGCAGGCGCTAGTCTACGGCTGGGCGCTCCTGTCAACGCTACTCGTAGCCTACTATTCATACACGCAGGGAATGCAAGCTGGAGGCATGATCGCAAAGGGAGAGAGCTACGTGAGGGAGATGTTCGACTGGATTAGAACCGGTAGGGGCGCTGAGGGAGACCCCTCCCTCTTCGTCCTCCCGAAGATCGTCGAGGTGACGGTTTTCTCGGTGGCGACGCTCCTCACGGTCGGTTTCGCGGGTTTGTTCATGGGAGCCTACCTGCTCGACTACATGAACTTCTACGTGGGTGTGCTGCTCACGTTCGCGAAGGCGGAGCACGTCCTCGAGGTGGCTCTCCTCTCCTGGCCCGTGTACGCCGTGCTCCGCGTCGTAGGGTACGTCATGCTCGGGACTGCCCTCTCAAGGGTTTCGTGGCTACTGCTAAGGGAGCGCAGGTTTAGGCTGGAGGACGGCGCGAGGAGGCTTCTCGTTTACTCCCTCGTCTTCATAGCCCTCGACTTCCTCTTGAAGGCCACCGTGGCAAACGCGGTCTACCAGCCACTCCTGAAAGCTTACACCACGATCGCTCCCTAAAGAAATTTTATATATCGCTCTATTGGTAGTCGAAAGCCGTATGACGGAGGTTTACGCTCAGCCCGGACCCGGCACGCCGAACGGCCTGTACGTCTACTCGAGGGAGAAGAGGGGGTGGGTTCTCCTAGACAGGTTCTGGCTGAGTGACAACGGCGTGCACGTCATATACTTCGACAACACGCTTTGCCCGGCGTGCAGACGATTCGACAAGACGTGGTTCACCTTCGTCGAGAAGAGCGCGGATAAGGCTGACAGCACGTACTTCATGATAGCCCTGTGCGACTGGTTCGCAAGGCAGTGCAGCTCAGAGCACTCTAAGAGGCTCTTCGAAATATTCGACGTGCACATCTCGCCGACCATAGTCTTCCTCCTCAGGGAGAACGGGAAGATCAAGAGGAGCCTGAAGAACGAGGGTTCAATGACGCTGGACAGGCTCACCCTGACTTACGCGCTTTTCACCGCTAACCTCTAAGCTCCTCGAGGGCGCTCTCCGCCGCCCTTCTCACGGCTTCGCGGCTACTATACCTAGGACTCCAGCCGAGGGACTTAAGCTTTGAGATATCGAGGTGCATGTACTTCACGTCCCCCACCCAGCCTCTACCGCCGTCGACGCCGCCCGTGAACCTGTACCGCACACCGCTAAGCCCCATCACCTCCACGACTATGTCCGCGACCTCCACCACCGTGATCGAGTCCTCGCTTCCCACGTTATAGGCCTCGAAGCCGCCCCGCGTACCGCGCCACGCGAGCAGCGTGGCCTCGACGGCGTCCTCGACCCACACGTAGCTCTTCCTCTGGGTTCCGTCCCCGAGGATCTCGAGCTCCCGGGGGTTGTTGAGCAGCTTCAGGACGAAGTCCCTGACGACACCCCTCTTAGCCCTGGGCCCGACAACGTTCGCGTACCTCAGGGCCACGGCCTTGAACTGGAACGTGTAAGCGTAGGAGGAGATGATGGCCTCGCAGGAGAGCTTCGAGGCCCCGTACAGGGATATCGGCTTCATCGGGCCGTAGTCCTCGGGCGTTGGGAGCTTCGAGGCCTCACCGTACACCGTGCTCGTCGAAGCGAACACGAGGTCCCTAACGCCGCGCCTCCTCATCTCCTCAAGCAGGTTGTACGTAGCGAGGATGTTGTTCTCGAAGTGCTCCTGGGGATCCCCAACCCGCACCTCTGGGTTGGCCGCGAAGTGGAACACCGCGTCGACGCCTCCGGCGAAAGCCCGCTCAAGGTCGCTGCGCGACCGCAGGTCTCCCTTCACGACGTCCACATCGCGTAGGATCCTCGACAGGTTCTCGATCTTGCCTGACGAGAAGTTGTCGAAGACCACGACGCTGTGCCCCTCCTTGACGAGCCTCTCCGCTAGGTGGCTGCCTATGAAGCCAGCCCCGCCGGTTACCAGGATCCTCATCGCCACCGCCTACGCGATCCCGATCATCCTAGCCTTAGGGAGCTTGAGCCCAGGCTTCAGCGCGTCGAACAGCTTCACGAGAGTGTTGAAGTGCTCCTCCGCGTCCGTGTTCGAGAGGCTCCTGGCAGAGGTAGGGTAGATCTCCAGGCTAAAGTCGCTGCCGTCTTCGAGCTCCGCCCTAATGTAGACCATCGGCAGCAACTCACCCTTGTAGTCCATGGCGCCTGAGGCAAGGCTCAGCGATGTGAGTGGCGAGCCGAGCTTCCTCCCGAGCTCCTCCTTCAGCGCCGCGGGGCTGCTCTTCGCCACTCCTTCGAGCACGCTCTCCCCCTCCTCGAACTCAACCACACCGTAGCTATAGGTGCCGTCACCCACGGAGAAAACGCTCAGCTTCACGAGACCTAAGGGGCACGCCCCTCAAATAAAGGTATCACTCAGCGCCTCCTGATTACGAACTCGCAGTACGGGTCCCCCCTCTTGATGCACTTTGTCTCCTCGGGCAGGACACCCTTGATGCTTTGACCCCAGCTTGCGGCGACCATTCCGGCTAGCAACCCCCTGATCATCATGCTCTCAGCCTCCTCTATCTCCTTCAGCGCCTGACACTCAAAGTTGTCGTACACACGCGCCACGAAGCTACCGTCATCCCACTCGAGGATCTTGAGGACACCGTATCCCATCAGAGTGAAGGCCCTCTCCGCCAGCACCGCTACACCGCGCCTATCCTTCAGCAGCTTCGAGTAGAAGTCCCTGTAAAGGCTGGCGCCCGCCTCGAAGAACGTGTAGTAGAGTATTGAGCCGAAGCCCGTCCCGAGCTGCGACCAGCCCGACACCAGGAAATTTCTTAGGGCCTCTCCCCGCAGAATGATAGCCCTCTCGCCCCCGAGCAGAGGAGGATAGCCCCACGGGTCTGCGGCGACGCCGTTGCTCACCGGTGGAGTGTAGTCCACGCTCTCCACCATGCTCACCTGACCCAAGCAGTCAGCTACCCTCTTTGCGGTTGCCGGGTCCCGGACCCCCGCCACTATAAAGGCCCAGAGGTCTCGGGACCTGTCGCTCCAGGACACGTGGAGTGAGAGCACCGGCGCGTCGGCCTTAGAGAAGCACTCCAAGCAGCGGGCCAGCACCCCTTTCGCGGTCAAGGCTTCTTCGCGGAAAACAACCCTGAACATGTAAGCGGACGTCGAGCTCAGGGCCACTACGCGCCCGAGCTCGTAGGGCTTGTGGTGGTCGATGTTCCGGGACACGCTTTATACATTGAAACACTTCCTTATAAGGTTTTGTGGCGAATTTTCGGTCAGATACGGCCGCAGTCTTCACGCTTCAGCAAGCCCTCCGGTTGCTCGTCATCCCGTTGAAGAGGCGCGGGGCCTAGAAATATGCTTTTCTTAATCCGGCCGCTTGCGCCTAGCCCGCATGAGAACCGCGCAGAGGGCCGCGAGCAGAAGTACCGCCGCGTAAAGCTCCTGGGGAGGGCTGGGGGTGACCTCGATGTACGCCTGGGCTGGCTCGTAACCCTCCTCCTCTGAGGAGACCAGCACCCTCACCCGGCACGGCAAGAGAGGAGTAGCTTGGAAGCTGGCGAGGCCGTCCTCTCCGGTCCTCAGCGCGAAAACCTTCCTTGTCGCACAGTCCTCGTAGACTACGGATAGGTTTATCCCGGGCGCCGGGGGACGCGTCTCCACAGTGAACACCGCGCTCTTAAAGAGGAGTACGTCCCCTGTGCTTACCGAGAGGCTGAGAGGCCTCGGCGAAACGGTGAAGTTGACCTTCCCGTAGGCGGGTACGAGCTCGGGGTTTGCAGCGAAGACCTCGACCCGCCACACGCCTATCTTGTCAGCCTTGAGCTCGAAGGAGCAGGGGCAGTCCCGGGTAAACACGTACTGCGACCCGTCCGGCTTTGTGACCGAGACCTCGCACCTTGTCCCCGGCTGTGTCTCTATTGAGAACTTCGCGGTGTCCCCGAAGAGCAACCGGGGGTTATACGAGATAACCAGGCTCACCCCGCCGCGGAATTTTTCAAGCGGTGTCTGCTTGTACGAGTAGCTCTGCTCTACCTCGACGCTTCCCGTGTACTCGTAGTACAGGAACGCCTGCGGAATGCTCCCGGCTTTCCCACCGAGGCCCGCCACGAGGCGTATGTAGCCCGGGGCCGGGGGGCTCACCCCAACCCTGCTGCCAGGCTTCTGCGGCTCGACGGGTAGCCAGCCGTAGCCGGGTACGTAGACCTCAGCCCAGGCGTGGAGGTACTCGCGATCCTCGCCCGCAGGCGGGAGCGCCAGTAGGCCCCCGACAACCCTAGCTGGGATGCCAGATGCTCGGGCGAGCGCCACGAAGAGCCTGGAGTACTGCAGGCAGACGCCCTGCCGGGAGTGAAGCGTCCATAGAGCGCCCAGGCTCCAGGAGGAGGAGATCGTGCCGAGAGCGGGGTTGTACTGTATCTGCGTGGAGGTGTAGTCGGCTATCCTCCTAACAGCCTCGAGCACGGTCCTCGAGCCAGCGGTCAGGCTGCGGGACAGGGCTCTGATCTCCGGGGAGTCGGACTCGATGTACTCCTCAGGGCTTAGGAATGGTTTCACCGAGTCGGGGAGGTGGGCTAGGGAGCTTACCGGCGCGTCTGCAGGCACGTAGGCCACGGTCTCTAGCGCCGCGAAGCGGACCGTTATCTTGAATGGCTCGGGGCCAACGCGGACTCCAGTGTAGACGGCGTAGAGGTTGCCCTGCTCGTCGCGCTGTAGGGATCTCGGAGCTGGCGTCACCATCGGGCCAGCTACTATGGTTGTTGTGGACGTGTTGGTTGGCAGTGCCAGGTAGAGCATCTTAACTTCGCCCCTCCCCGTGAGCTGGACTGTGTACGTCACCTCGTAGACGTTCCTGGTGGACGCGTAGGACTCGATGAAGAAGTCGAGCCTCCTGGACGACACCAAGCCTCCAGCACTAGCCGTGACCTGGAGGGTGTAGTACCCGGTGATGAGGTCGGGGGTCACGTTGTAGGCAAACGTGAAAACCCACTCCTCGCTTCTCCCCGCTAGCCTGGCAGACCTGCTCGAGTTGCTGGTAGTCAGGACGGCTCCCAGCGGGTCCCGGACCTCAACTGCAAGGGAGAGGGTGTATAGGGTTCCGGGGCTGGCGGAAACCACGACGTTGACTCGAACAGCCAGGGTCTCGCCGACCCGGAAGGTCCTGCCCGGGCGGGGGAGGAAGGCGCCCTGCTCGATGGTGCCGAACACCACCTCCTTCACCTCCACGCTCGAAACACCAGGACCAGCTTTGAGCGCGTTGAGGGTGAGCGTGTAGCCGGCTAATAGGGCTAGAGCCAGTAGCGCAAACGCCTTTACACAGCGCACGCAAAATGGTTAGAAAAAACAGGCCTATAACCCTGCTTTCTCTCTAATGGGCTTCAAAAGGCAGGGGTTGTCGGTGATTATGCCGTCCACCCCCATTTCTACAAGCTTCTCCGCCTCCTCGAGGCTGTTCACGGTCCACGTGATCACGCTGTAGCCTTCCCGCTTGATCTTCGCGACGAGGTCCCTCGTCAGGATCTCGTGCGACGGCAGGATGGCGACGGCTCCGAGCCTGCGGGCTATGTCCAAGTACTCGTCGTCCCACTCCTCGATGAGGACGCCGATGTCCAGCTGGGGCTCGAGCTTCCTCAGCTTCTCAAGCGGGGCTGGGAGGAAAGACGTCACGAGCGCCTCGCCGAGCATGTCGAGCTCTCGGAGCGCATCGGTGACCTCTTCCTCGACTCCTTGGACCTTGATCTCGATGTCGACGTATAGCCTGCCTTTGGCTAGCGCGAGCACCTCCCTTAGTGTCGGAACCCTTGCTACGCCCCCGACCCGCACCTTCTGCAGGTCGCTGTAGCTGGCCTCGCTTACCTTGAGGTTTACCCCCGCGACGCGGTCAAGCTCGTCGTCGTGGGCGATGACGGCCACTCCGTCGAGGGTCCTGCGCACGTCGAACTCGATGCCCGTCGCGCCGCACTCCAGGGCCTTGAGGAAGCTCGGTAGGGTGTTCTCGGGAGCTAGGGCCTTGGCGCCCCTGTGGCCCGTTAGGATGAATTTTCGCTTCAGCTGGGTCACACGTCTCAGTTGTAGCGTCGCGTAATAAGCTTTGCTGCAAAGAGTGAAAAAGCTTAAACGCCAGCTCTTACTTTGCTTTTTCGATAGGCATGGGCTACATACCTAAGGCCCTCCTCAGGAGGCTTTACGTGAAGGGTAGCATGCGGGCTACCGGCGAGGAGCTGTCCTTCAAGCTCAGGAACACGCTTGCGACGGCTCAGGTCGACGCCCCTGTTAAGGTTCAGGTAGACGGCAACCCCGTCAAGCAGGAAGACGTGCAGCTACTGCTCAACGGGCAACCCTACACTGGCCAGCCGTCCCCCTCGCAGCCGCTGGAGGTCCCCGTCGGCGCGGAGCTAGAGCTTCGCGTTAAGGGCCCGTACTCGAGGGGAAAGCACAAGGTCAGCGTGGAGGTTTCGATCAGGGGCTACGGGACCGGAGTGATAGAGTTCGAGGACGAGGCCCAGTAAAGATCTCTATTTTTTGGAAAACACTTTTGAGAGAACTTCTCCACCAAAGACGGGCCCGTCCCTGCAAACCCGCAACCCGACGGGCTCCAGCACGCACGAGCCGCATACCCCTACAGCACACCTCATGTACCTCTCCATCGAGGCCTCGAAGCGAACCCCCCTCTCCAGGGCAAGCGAAAGCACCTTCTCGATGAGCGGCTCCGGCCCGCAGGCGTACACCGCGTCAACGGGCCCCTCCGAGATGAGGCGCGCGGCCTCGTCGGAGGCAAGCCCCTTAACACCCAGGCTGCCGTCGTCTGTGGTGAGCACCACCCGGCAGTAGCGCTGGAATGAGTCGGCGAGGAAGACCTCTCTCGCCGTCCTGAAGCCTAGGACGGCGCTGCACGAGGCCCCGGCTTCTCTTGAGACGCGGGCGAGGAAGTGCAGGGGGGCCACCCCGCTCCCGCCCCCTACCAGGAGCACCCTGGAGCCGCTCGGTGGCACCGTGAACGAGGCGCCGTAAGGGCCTCTCACGTGGAGCACTGACCCGCTGTGCACGGCGTCGTAAATGTAGCCCGTCACCTTACCCTTCCTGGTAATGGCGAGCAGGAGCTCCCCGTCGCTGTAGTCCGCGACGCTTAGCGGTATCTCGCCGACACCGGGCACCCAGAGCATGATAAACTGTCCGGGCTTCGGCGTGGCCAGCTCGACGGACAGCCTTAGGATCGTTGTGCTCCCGGCTCTCCTCGCCTCCTTGACGAGCGCCCGCAGGTACACTACTGAGACACCAGCTGGGACAGCGCCTCCTCTCCGAACTCCTCGTCGCAGTAGGCGCACCTGAGCTTGAGGGGCTGACGGGAGACCACGATTATCCTTGGCGTGATGGGCTCGCGAGGCGAGTTCGAGACGCAGAGGGGGTTGACGCACCTCAGGATGCCCACGATCTCCTCTGGCACACTGACCCTCCTCTTCTCCACGACCTGGTAGTCGCGAACGATGTTGATCGTGGCTGTCGGAGCGATGAGAGCGATCTTGTCGACCTCCTCGGGCTTGAGGAACCTGTCCTCTATCTTCACGATGTCCTTCCTGCCCAGCTTCTTGCTCTCCACGTTCATCACCAGAGCTACAGTCGCGCCCTCCCTCCCTGAGATGCCGAGGATCTTCAGGACGTCGAGGGACCTTCCAGCCGGGATGTGGTCTATGACCGTCCCGTTTCTGATCTTACGTACGATCAGCCTGTCCTCCATCCTCTCACCCCTTAAGTATCAGCTTGAGCAGGGCCATCCTCACCCAAACCCCCAGCTTCGCCTGCTCGAAGTAGTACGCGTGCCTCGTCCGGTCCACGTCGAACGCGATCTCATCCACCCTGGGCAAGGGGTGCATGACCACCAGGTCTTCCTTGGCCCTGGCGAGGCTTTTAGAGGTCACGGCGTAGCTGCCCTTCACCTTCTCGTACTCCGCCGGGTCGGGGAAGCGCTCCTTCTGCACCCGCGTGACGTAGAGGACGTCAAGCTCCGGCAGAACGCTATCGAGGTCCGACACCTCCTCGTAGCTGACGCCCGCCTTCTCCAAGACCTCCAGCACCTCCGGCCTGGCCCTGAGGAGCGGGGGAGAGACCAGGTAAACCTTCCTAGGCCGGTACTTCGAGAGGGCTAGGATGAAGCTAGCCGCCGCGCGCCCGAACCTCAGGTCGCCGAGCACTCCGTAGGTCAGCCCGTCGACCCTTCCCTTGGCGCTCCTCACGGTGTAGAGGTCGAGCATAGCCTGGGTTGGGTGGTGCTTCCTCCCGTCGCCCGCGTTGATCACCGGGGCCTCAGCTATCTCCGCCGCGTACCTCGCCGCCCCCTCAAGCCTGTGCCTCACGACGATCACGTCGGCGTATGAGTCGAGCATCCTAATCGTGTCGGCGAAGTTCTCCCCCTTGGCCACTGAGCTCCTCTCCAGCTCGCCGAGGTCTATGTAGGAGCCCCCCAGCCTCAGCATCGCGGACTGAAAGCTCAGCCTCGTCCGCGTGCTGGGCTCGAAGAACGCGGTCGACATGATGAAGCCCGAGAGAGCGCCCGCGTATGCCGCGGGGTTCGACCTCACGCGGTCGGTCTCCGCGAACAGCTCCTCCAGCTCCTCGCGGCTGAAGTCCAGGATTGAGAGGACGTCCCTGCCCCTAAGCACGCGACCCCACCTCGAGGAGCTTCCTCAGCGTCGTCAGGCTTACTAGCTTGACCCCCTCGGCCTCGAGCGCTTCGCGGGCGCCCTCCTCCCTGTCCACGACGACGAGAGCTGTGTCTGCGGCGAGCCCGTGGGCTCTAGCTACGCGGAGCGCCTCGAGGAGGGAGCCGCCGGTCGTGGCAACGTCGTCGAGCAGGAGGACCTTAGTGCCGGGCTCGAAGTCCCCCTCGAGCTGCTTCTGCGTGCCGTGGTCCTTCCTGTCCCTCCGAACGTAGACCAGCGGCTTCGAGAGAGCTAGAGCGACGCCCGTCGCAAGGGGCAGACCCCCCACAGCGATGCCGCAGACAGCGTCGAACCTGTGCTTGAGCGCCTCGCGGGCCATCTCGTCTATCAGGAGCTTGAACTCCCTGGGGTGGGACGGGAGCTTCCTCAAGTCGACGTAAACGTTGCTCACCTTCCCCGAAGAGAGCTTGAAAACGCCCCGCTGCACGGCGCCCACGCTCCAAAGCAACTCTTCAACCCCCACGCAAAACCACCCTTTGAGCCTCAACTATCCTCTCGAGCTCGCTCAGGGGGTCTTCGGCCAGGACGACAGACCTCCCTACGATCTCGAAGTCGGCTCCCGCGCGAAGCGCAGAGGCCGGAGGCGCGCCCTGAACCCCCACGCCAGGCGAGAGGATGACCGCCTCCCTCAGCCTCTCCCTAGCGGCGCGTATCGCGCTGGGCTTGGTGGCCGCGACGACGAGGCCTCGAAGCCCGAGCTCGGACGCGTAGTCCAGCAACTCTTGGAAGTGCGCGTCGACTAGGCTGTTAGGGCAGGTCATGGAGACGAGCCCGAACACGTTCAGCGAGACCGCAGGCACCTTGCTGAGACAGCGTGGGAAGAGGTGGACTATGGCCCCGTCGAAGCCGAGGGCCTCCAGCAGGGAAAGCTCCTCGGAGACGATGTCTCCTATGTCTGCTAGCTTGAAGTCGGCGAGGAAGTAGAGGTCGTCGCGGTAGCCCTCGATGAGACTCGCTACGCCGGTCGGTCCCGCTCTCATGAAAGCTGGGAGGCCGATCTTAACCCCGGCTAGCAAGTGCGCGGTTCTGCCGAGAAGGTGAGTCCAGTACGCTAGCGGGTCTCCACCCTTGAAGTAGTCGAGCGCCAGTACAACCCGAGACTCTTTACGCTCACCAACGTGCTCCAGCTTCCAGGGCAAATGCCCGCCTCGACAACTCCTCCTGACCTAATAAATCTATCCTTCAGGGAGAAGGAGATTTAAGCCTCCATCCGCAACGAGTAATGGTGTTCTAGGTTGACGACGCTGGCGACCTTGGTCTTCGTAATCAGCTCGGGCAAAGTCCTCCTCATCAGGAAGAGGAGGGGGTTCGGCGCGGGCAAGGTGAACGGGGTTGGGGGCAAGGTCGAGGAGGGAGAGCCCCTCGAGGAGGCGGCTAGGCGAGAGGTCCTCGAGGAGGTAGGCCTCACGGTCCGGAACGTCCACCACAGGGGTGTGCTCCACTTCTACTCAAGCGACCACGTGCCTGACTGGGTCGTCCACGTCTTCGTAGCGGACTCGTACGAGGGGGAGGTCTCGGGGAGCGACGAGGCGGAGCCCCTTTGGGTGCCTTTAGGCTCGATCCCCTTCAGCGAGATGTGGGAGGATGACAGGCACTGGCTACCCCACGTGCTGTCGGGGTACAACGTGGAGGGGCACTTCTACTTCGACGGGGACTACTCCAGGCTCATCGGGTTCAACCTGAAAGTGTTTTGAGAAACTCAAGTCCTGCGGCTCTGCTAGCCCCGCGGAACTCTGGCCTCTGGCGGTACTCCAGGGCGATAGTCCTTCTCTCGCTTTCTACCTATTTTCCCTGTTCGTTTCATGCTTTCCCTAAACACACGAGAAATGAAGAGAAGTTAAAGGAAGTACCCTAAAGGTGCTGAATAATGAGTAGCTGTCAGGCTCATGCGACATCGTGCATCCCTGGCACCTTCGAGATAATAGAGCATAAACCGGTGCTGAGCTCCGGTAGTACCGCGAGGTGATGTTGACTTCACTAGTAGAGTGAGGCATTAGGACTTGAGAAGAGACCTTCAAGTGATCTCGGAGCCAGTGCCCAGCGCCTCCAGGAGGCTTCTCACGTTGATGGACTTGGGGAACCGAAGCAGATCCCGGTCTTCTGTGACGAGCCTCATCCCGCGGGCTCTGGCCGAGTAGAGATAAGCTGCATCGTAGAAAGTTAGGTTCTCACTATACGCGAGCTTTAAGACCTCCGAAAGCCCAGGGAAGTTAAGCACCGTTACGTAGCTGAGCGCGCTTTCGAAGAGCCTAAAGGCGGCATCGAGGTCCCGGACTCTGCCCTTCCTATACTCCTTCAGCAGCGCGTTTCCCACCTCGTACGCTGTTAGGTCGAGCACGGCAAACAGCCTCGCGTGATCTACGAACTCCTCTCTAAGAGTAGCTACAAGCGGGTAAACAGCGGAGGCGTCCAGCAGAAACCTGGGGGCCATACCCTACCTCTCAAGCCTCGACTCCTTGACCGCGGAAGCCCACTCCTCGACATCTACGTCCATGGATCTCAGGGCCTCCTCAACTAGCGTCCTGAACCTCTCCCTTTTAACCCTGCGAACCTCCTCCTCGAGAGCTCTCTCAATGACCTCCCTCACGTCTATCCCCAGCTTCGCGACCTCCTCCCTAAGACCCCGCCGCACTCTGACAGAGATTACATCAGAGGGCACTTGTACCACCGTATACTCCTACTCTTGTATACTGCTAGGCGGTAAATAAAGTTGGCGCTCTCGTGACGCGTTATTCAGCGCTGAGGGGGTTTCATTAGTTCCGTGCGCTTAGCATGCTTAGGGCACCATAACATTAACAAAATTTTTTTGTTATTGTTTTTTGCGATACTCCCGCTAGCTCGAAGGGCTCCAGCCCCTCTCCCATGCTTCCAAAAGCTCTCCCATACTGAGTTGATATAGCTTGAATACGTCGCTTGCACACGGGACGGTGCCGCTTCTGGTATGTAAGGGCGGAGAAACACGAAAATGATAGCTAAACCTGACCGGCGCGTAGCTACCGGGATTCGGGTGGTATATAGGTAAGAGTTCTACATAATGTTACATAGTGTGGCGGTTTACACATCGTTATGCGCGTGTTATCCACTCTGCGCAAAAAGCGGTAGGCTCGGTGAGACGGTCGCACCTATACATGCCCTCATGGAACCACGCGAGAGTTATCGCCAAACTCAGCTAGGTCCTTGATGGGCTAGCGAGACACGCGTGGAAAAAGAGGTCCAAGGAGGTTTTACTAAAGTGAAAAAGTTAAATGAAAGGTAAAGAATTAATGTTTTAAGTCTTAGTGCTAGAGACCTAGTACTTCGAATATCCCCGCTTGTATCACGAGGGTCCTTAGCACCAAGGCCCCGAGCAGGCCGAGGACAGCAGCCGCAAGGGCCAGCCTTCGGTCCTCCTTCTTCAGGAGCAGGAAGCCGAGGGCTAGCGGCGCTAGGACACCGAGGAGCACTAGGCCGATCCAGAAAGCCGCCGCGAGCTCGCCGACCAGTAGCGCTTCAGCGCTCATCTTCGCGGCCACGCTGCCGGAGTAGAGGGCGACGTTGATCAGTGCTGCCAGAGCCGCAAGCTCGGCCACGTCCAGGGCTAGGCCGCTCGTGGTGAGGAACCTCGTAACCCTCTCGTCGTGAACCAGTATCTTGAGGACAGCGACCGCGCATATCGAGGCGCTGATCAGCCACAGTATTGGTATCAGCGAGGTGTTCCAGAACGGTACGCCGGGCGCCGAGGAGACGAGGAAGCCGCTGTAGAGCGTCACGAGCAGGCCGATCAGGGCTAGCACTGCCAGGAAGTACTTGTTGTCGGTGAGCTTAGCCATTGCCGGCAGGGCCGTGTGCCTGAGCGCTAAGGCTAGGGTGGCGAGGAGCAGGAGGAAGAGCAGGCTGATGCCGAGTGTCATCCAGGAGACCGTCAGCTTCGCTAGGAACACTCCGCTCGCCAGCGAGCCCAGGATGGCTAGGGGCATGTTGGCCGGGCGGGAGAGGTCGGCGACGACGAACAGTAGTGCCAGCACAACGCTCCCGAAGACGGTGAGCGAAAGCTCGCGTAGCTTCTCCTCAACCTTCGCGAAGCGCATCAGCGCGTACGCCACGCTGCCCATCCCTGCTATCCCTGCAAACCACAGGAAAGGCCCTATCAGGAACGGGGTCCAAACCTCCTGGAAGCTCATGGTCCCACCCTTACGAAGAACTTGGGCTCAGTGCCCTTATACTCGAGCAACCTGATTATGCGGCCTGAGGCCAGCCTCTTGCTGATCTCGCTGTTCGGGTCGTCGATGTCGCCGAAGGCCCTGGCGCCGGCCGGGCACACCGCCACGCAGACGGGCTCGAGGCCCGCGGCCACCCTGCTCTGGCACTCCTCCCCCATGCACTTCATTGGTAGGCCGGTCTCGTCGTCCAGCCACCTGGCCCCGTAGGGGCACGCGGTCATGCAGTACTTGCACCCGATGCACAGCGCGGGGTTGATCTTGACGAGGCCGTCCTTGTCCCTGTAGCTCGCGCCCGTGGGGCAGACGGCCACGCAGGGGGCGTTGTCGCAGTGCTGGCACTGCACGAGAAGCATGTAAGGCTTCGCCTTGAGGTCGAAGGTGATCCTCCTGATGTTGCTCCTGATCCAGCCCCACGTCCTGTTCTCCCTGGTGCTGGAGCCGTAGTTAGCCGCGTTGCAGGCGGCTATGCAGGCGCCGCACCCTATGCATGCCGACTGGTCCCAGAGGTGCGCCAGCCTCATGCTCCCACCCTCGTGACCCGAACCGTTGAGTTAAGACCGGTAGAGCCGCTAACCGGCTCGAGCCAGCTTAGAGTGAACTTGTTGGTGTTGATGCCCTCCTTCATGACCTCGTACTCGCCGCCTATCAGCTTCGACGCCCTGCCGCCAACTCTGTTGTAGACGAAGAGGATGCCCTCGCGGACGCGGTTCGTCACCCTAACGCGCGCCCTCTGCTTGACGCCGTTGTCGAGACCCTCGAGCTCTATCAGGTCCCCGTCCCTTATGCCTAGGCGCTCGGCGTCCTTCGGGTTCATCCAGACCCTCCTGTCAGCGAGGAAGAGGATGTTCTTCGTCCAAGCGGAGTGCGCGCTCACGAACTGGTCGCGGCCGTTCACGAGGTAGAACTCGTTGGGGGCTGTGGGCTTCTTGTAGGGCGGCTGCTTCCACTTCGGCAGCGGGTCGTCGCCGTACTGGATGGCGCTGAGGCTGTAGATCTCCACGAGCCCGCTGGGTGTGCCGCGCGTCCCGGGCCCGGCCTTCGGCGTCCACTTCTGGAACACGTAGAAGCCCTTCATCTCCAGGGCTTTCTCGATCTCCTCCACCGGCACGTTCCAGGCCTTGGACAGGCTCTCCAGGACCTTCCTCTTTATCAGGGCCTCGAACTCCTCGAAGTTGTGGTAGTCAGCGTACTTCTCCGTGTAGCCGACCGCTGCCGCCCTGTCGGGGACTGTGCGCCTGACGATCTCCATCATGATCCAGAAGCCGTTCCTGGCGTCGACTCCGGGCGGCGGGTCGAGGACCTTGTGGGAGAGCTGTATGGCGGCGTGCGGCGTCCACATCACCGTCGCCAGCTCCTCGCGCTCGAGGTAGATGTTGTCGGGGAGCACGTAGTCCGCCCAGTCGACGCTGTCGTTGGGCACGACGTCTATCACGACGACGAGGTCGAGCTTCTTCAGCGCCTCGATGAGCTTCTGGGTGTTCACGTCCCGGGTGAAGGGCTCCGTGCCGACGATGAAGAGGGCCTTGACGGGGTACGGCTGGCCGGTCAGCACCGCGTCCAAGACTGTGTCGAAGACGTTTAGAACAGGGTATTTACTGTCAACTCTCTTCGCCTTGATCGGGGGTAGCGTGCCGCCCGTGATCGTTGTCACCTTGTCGGCCGCCGCTGTGGCTGAGGCGGGGAACTTCGCGCCCACTTGGATGTAGAGGCCTCCCCTCGTCTCTATGCTTCCGACGAGCGCGTTCAGGGTGAGCGCTGCCCTGAATGCGTCGGAGTCGTTGGCGTTCTTCGAAGACCACCAGCCGTCCTCCACTACGCCCTTCGCTGTAGCGAACTCCCGGGCGATCCTCCTGATCGTCTCGGCGGGTACGCCGGTGATCTTCTCGGCCTCCTCGGGCGGGTACTGCGCGGCCCTCTCCTTAAGCAGGGTGAAGGCGGTCCTGACCTTGCCGACGCCAGGGGCCTCGCCCTCCCACTCGAGCGCCGGGTTCTTGGCCGCCTTGTAGCTCACGAAGTCCTTCGCGTCGAGGTCGTACACCATGAAGTCGGAGGTGTCCTTCCCGATGTCCTTACCAGTGAGCGCGGAGCCGTCGGGCTTGATGAGGAGGCAGGCGTTCGTGTACTTCTTGACCCAGGGCTCGTCGTAGAGCTTCTCCTGGATGATCACGTGTATCATGGAGAGCAGGAAGGCGGCGTCTGTCCCGGGTATGATCGGGACCCACTCGGCCTCGGACATCGCGGCGTTGGGCATCCTCGGGTCCACGAACACGAGCTTCACGCCCTTCTCGCGGGCCCTCTGAAGCCTCTGAACCATCCCCATCGCGGCGTTCAGGACCCTGCCGACGAAGATTATGTAGCGGGCGTTCTCGTAGTCGGGGTCCACGGAGGGCGGGCCTCCGGCAGCGAGAACGAGCTGCCTGGCGTAGGTCGAGGCGTTGTGGCAGCAGGAGGCGTACTGGATTATGTTAGGGGTGCCGAGAGTGTAGGCTATGAGCGGCATGTGCCACGCGTAGAAGTAGTGGTACGTGAACACGACGCTCTCGGGGCCGTACTTGGATATTATCTCCTTCAGCTTCTGAGTGATCTCGTTGAGGGCGGTGTCCCAGTCAACCTCCTGGAACTTAGCCTCCCCCCTCTCGCCGACCCTCTTAAGTGGCTTCTTCAGCCGGAGGGGGTGGTTCCAGAGCTGGATGGACGAGGCCGCCCTAGCGCAGAGGCCCGGCTGTGGGTGCTCAAGGTTGGGCTCAAAGTACATGGTGCCGTTCCTCTTGACGAAGTACAGCCCGCAGCCGGCGGCGCACATGTTGCAAGACACGGGGGCTTTCTCCTCGGCCGCGAGGCTCTGGGGCTGGCTTGGGGGCTTCACGACGAGGCTTACGGGCCACTTAACAGCCGTGGCCGCGGCGAGGAAGGCTCCGAGCTTGATGGCGTCCCTCCTTGTGATCTCGGTCATACGTTATTAAACACGTATCAAAACGTATATAAAACTTTATGTACAGCTCTCGATATTTCCCTGTAAAAATATCGATAGGTATGCGCATATGCTAATGACCGCATAGAAGGCTGGAGAAGAAGGCCAAGTACCTTTGCACGTGCCGGGTGATGACGAAGTTCTCGAGCACGTGCTCTCTGCCCGCTTCCCCGAGCCTTGTCCTCGCGTCGGGCTCGCTCAGGAGCCTGGCCGCCTTTTCGGCCAGCTCGGGCACGCTCCAGCCCGTGAGCCCAGTCTGCCCGTCTATCACCTGCAGCTTAACCCCTCCCACGGGCCTAGCAACCACCGGCACGCTCTTCCAAAGGAACTCTGTTACCGCGAGCCCGAAGCCCTCCCTGACCGCCGTGTGGAGGCCAACGGTGGTTACGCGTTGCAGCGCGTTAACCTCTAGATCGTGGACGCCCTGCTGGTCTGTGAGTATGTGAATGTTTTCGTCGCCGGCCACGTAGTCCAGGACTCTCTCGTAGAACAACGCTCCCTCTGAGTCGCCGCGCGCCATAGAGGTGATTAGTAGGAGCTGCGTCCCCGAGCTGCTACTGGCAAACAGCCCGGTGAGGGGGGCGAAGACATGGAGCCCACGACCACCCCAAGGAAGCCGCAGAATGAAGGCCCTGAGGGGGGAGTGTGCCGTGCGTGGTTAGAATAACGTAGTCTTTAGTGGATTAGGAGAACATTGTCCGCCCTCCTAAGCCCCTGTTACACACTTGAATGATTTTTACCCAATTGCCACTGGACGGTTTTTATTGTGCCATAAAAGCCTTCTATCCCTTGCTATTTTTCTTAATCTTATTAGCTAATTAGTTAGAAAACTCTAAAGTTCTCGAAACTTCTCCACTTATTTCAGCTCTACCCCACCTAAAGTTTTTCAAAAACTTCTCTTCTATCGGAAGTGCAGAATACTCACTCATAAAAATATGCTTTTAATTCCTCTTCTGGAATATATCTCAAGGCTTGTCTATAGATAGCTTTCAGAGTCCCCTTGTCTAATTCTTCGTGTAGAGGAATAGTTAGGATTTGCTTTGTTCCATCTGGTAGAATTCTTTTTAGTTTAACGTGGCTTCCCTTCTGAGAAGCTACCGTAAATCCGAGTCTGTAGAATATTTTAACTAGGTCTCTCCCACTTAATGCTTTTAAGCTTCGGCATAGGAGGGGACTTCTATGCTTCTAGGATAGAAAGGTCTGGGTGAATATCCCATTCGCTTAAATCTTCTCCTTCAAGATGAAGATGTATAGCTTCTCTTATGTTTTCTACTGCTTCGTCTAGAGTCTTACCCTGGCTCACAACTGGAAGATCAATGCACTCTGCAACGTAATACTTTTCTCCCTTGTAAATCCTTACGTGAATAATTCTCTTCATAGTGTGTAAGGGTGTACCCAGCCTTTTAAGCTTTTACTCTAGAGCACTTTATACTAATCATAAGTGTTGAAATTGTTTAAGCATCCCCTCATATGTAAGCCAAAGCCAGAACCTTTTGCAAGGCACACAGAAGATAGCTAGTTATACAAACTCCGAGAGCTTTTCAATCAATTTAAGGTACCTTGCATACGCATTTGCGTAGGTTTCCCGATTCTCTTCAATAGGCTGTGTCACGTCTTCAGGTAGCGCGAATTCTCTTAGAGCACCCCTGGCGTTAGCGTAGTGGATTAGCGAGCCTAACAGGGTTGACTCGACAGACTTTACTCTGTGAACAGGCATCTGGAAAACATCCGCGATGATTTGGCGCCACACCGTGAGGCTCGACGCGCCTCCGCCTATCTTCGCTAGGCGGGCGCTTAAGCCGTGCTCGCACAGAGCGTCGTAGATCATTTTAAGGGTGTAAGCCACCCCCTCCAGTAGCGCTCTCAGGATGTCGCTCCTCCTGTGGTGGAACTGTAAGCCGTAGATTATGCACTTGGCGTCCGGGTTCCTTATGGGGAAGCGCTCGCCACCGTGCAGGAAGGGGAGGGCTATTAAACCGTTCGAAGCAGGTGGCGAAGTGGAGGCTAGGGAGTCAACGAGTCTGTAGGCGTCGAGTCCAGGCACCGCGGAGAACTCGGATTCGAGCCGGCCCAGGCTTCTGAGGAACCACTCCACCACTATCCCCCCGTTGTTGACCGCGCCCCCAGCCAGGTACTTGCCGCTACCAGCGTAGTAGAGGAAGAAGCGCATCCTCTCATCGTCGAACACGGGCTTGTCTGTGAGAAAGCGTACCGCCGCGCTGGTTCCGAGATTGATAGCCACGGTGTCGGGCTTCGTCGCCCCCACTCCGAACTGGTTTGCCGAGGCGTCGGATACGCCTGCGTACACCTCTGTGTCCTCAGGTAGACCCATCTTCTTTGCGAGCATAGGGGAGATTTCGAGGGGCTTCTCGGAGCCCTCCACGAGATCGGGGAGCTGGTTCTCGTCCACCCCTCCAAGCTCTAGCGCTAGGCTGCTCCATTTTCGGGTACGCACGTTCAGCATCTGCGATCCGGAGGCGGTGGATAGGTCTAGGACGTGGGCGCCCGTAGCCTTCAGGATGACGTAGTCTTTGGCGGATAAGAGAACCTTGTCCGCCCTGCTGATCCATCCCCTGCTGCGCGCTAGGATGATCTTCGCCAGGGGGTAAACGTGCAGGGGCGGGCAACCTGTCTCCAGGTAAAGGTCGTACCCAACCCTGTTGAGCAGCGGGAGCACTTCTCTGCTCCGCGTGTCGAAGTACGTGAGCAGCCTGGTTGAGGGCCTGCCTTCCATACTCAGGGTGCCGAAGGCGTGCATCTGCGATGAGAGGAAGATCGCCCCTATCTTCTTCGAGTACCCCTTTCCCGCGAAGTAACCCAGCACCTTCTCGAATGCTCTGTATATCTCCTCGGGGTCTTGTTCCGCGGCCCCTCTTCTCTCGTCTGAGTAAGTGGTTATTCTCTGCGAAAATGTTTCAATGGCTTTGCCCTCGTCTACTTGGAAGAGAGCCCCTTTAACGTTGGTTGTCCCAATGTCAACAGCTAGGAGAAAGTCTTCCATCGGCGGTTCACGCCTTCACCGCGCCTTTAACCAGCCCTACTACCACGTACTTCTGCACGAACATGTAAATGGCAACTGGGACGAGGCCTGCGAATATGGCTGTCGCGGCTAGGCCCCCGGGATCCACTATTTCGCCTCCGAAGAGGAAGAACGTCGTCGCTATAGGTAGAGTGTAGTACTTGCTCGTGTTGATGAGGATCAAGGCGAAGAGGAGGTCATTCCAGGAGAGGGTGAAGGAGAATATGAAAGCTGTGACGAAGCCCGGCACGGCTACGGGGATCACTACCCGCCACAGAGCCTCGAACCTCGTGCACCCGTCTATCAGCGCCGCTTCCTCGAGGCTTGCGGGTATCCCGTAGAAGTAGCTCCTCATCATGAGGGTCGAGTAGGGTAGCGTGTAGGCGAGGTGGACGAGGGCCAGTCCCCATAACGTGTTGTAAAGGCCAAGGGCCCTCACGACTAGGACTATCGGCACCATGAGCACAAAGACGGGGAAAACGTAGGCGAAGAGCACAAGCCATATTACGAGCCTTTTCCCGCGGTAGTTGAATCTAGCTAGGTTGTACCCAGCCAGCGAGCCAAAGAAGACACCGAGAATAGATGCTATTGAGGAGACTACCAAGCTGTTGGTGATGTACACTATCATGGGGTCAGGTATCGTGGCCCTGAGACCCATCCCCCTGAGCACTGCTTCGAGACTGGGGTTAAAGAGGCTGAGGTAGTTGTCGAGAGTTATACGCGAGGGGATCGGGGCCCAGGCCTCCTCGGGAGGTGAGATGCTTGTCTTGAAAGCCCAGAACGACGGGATGATTATCCAGAGAAGTAGGAGCGCACTGCCAGCAGCAATGACGACCTTTTCGTAGATCCTCCGCCGTGCGACCGACATGCGCTACTCACCCATCTGCCTGAGCGTGAAGTAGATTAAGACAAGGTATATGGGGAGAACTAGAACACTGTAAGCCGCCGCTAGCGGCATGTTTAACTCTGTCTGGAAAGCTATTTTGTAGGTCTGGATCGGGATCGTCAGCGTAGCGTCTATGGGACCTCCTCCTGTTGTCATGTAAATCTGCGTGAACTCGCCCATCGTCCACATTAAAGACAAGAGCATCACCGTAAGTAGCACAGGCTTCAGCATCGGGAGCGTGATGCTTCTGAACTTCTGAAGCGGTGACGCACCGTCGATGTCAGCGGCCTCGTAGAGGTCTACGGGTATCGCCTGCAACCCCGCCAGGTATCCCATGAAGAAGAACGGCCAACCATGCCAAATGTTAAGCAGAATCACCGAGAACATGGCGTTGTCGTAGCTCATCCAGTGGATCGGCTGAAGACCCAAGGCTTTTAGTATCATGTTGAAGGTGCCTCGGTAGTCGTAGTTGAACCAGAATAGCACTGCACACACGAAGGAGGGGAAAGCCCACGGGAGGATCGAGAACCCTCTCAGGAACCCTCTTCCTCTGAACCTCATGTTGAGGAGCAGAGCCGCACCGAGGCCAATAATGGCCTTTGCGAACACAGATGTGAATGAGTAAATGATCGTGTTAAGAATAGTCTTGTAAAAGACCTCAGAAGATATGAGGCGTTGGTAATTGTATAGACCCGCGAAAACCGGTTCTCCCCCAATTACCTTGGTGTGGAAGCTAAGCCAGATTTCGTATATTGTAGGTATGATGAAAATGAAGAAGATCAGAGCTACTGTGGGTAGGGCGTAGAGCCACTTGTATATGGATTCATTTAAGCTCTTAGTCATGAAGAAGTCACCGATAAAAGAAAAATATTTTTATCCGCCGTAAACCCTCTTTACCTCGTCCCTCAGCTTCTGCGCGTACTCATCTATTACCTTGTCGAAGTCCTCGCCTTTTACTACGGCTTTCTGGATCATCTCGTTCCAAGTAAAGCCCTCGCGGAACTCTTCGCTAGGCGTCGTCCTCTCTCCCAGCGGGAACGCGGCTGTTTCCATGAACTTTATCTTCTCAACAGCCTTCGCCGGGTCCTCGCCGAACTGCGGGTACTTGCCGGCCTTCCAGTCCTTGGAGATTACCGCCATCTGGCTCTTGAATATCGGGAGCGCGTAGAGAGCTGACGCCTCGCAGAAGCCCTTCCTGTAGTCATCCTTATCCGCGAAGAGGTAGTACACAAGGTCTTTCGCGAGGTCGGGGTACTTCGTCGTCTTGAAAATGAACACGCTCTCGTCTCCGCAGTCGACAGATACGGGTGCAAGGAACAGCTTTGTGACAGCGGCGAGCTTGGGGTTCTGGGTCATCAGCGCGTAGTAGATGCTGGCGGGGTTCATCGTCATGGCGATCTTTCCCTGCAGGAAAGCGTTGTTGTTTGAGGCGTCGACCCACTGGTCGCTATCTGGTGGTGTGAGGCCTTCGACCCATATCCTTCTCTCAATCTCGAAGGCCTTCTTCAAAGCACTCCTGTAGGGCTCCTTGTCCATTACGACACCGGCCACAGACCTGTTTGTAAGCATGGCTCCACCGTAGCCGCCCCAGAAGTGGAGGAATGTCCACCAAGTGTCATACCCGTTTAGGCCGAGGGGTAGGCCAATACCGTAGACGCCTGGCTCCACCATGTGTAACTTCTTAGCCGCGGTGTAGAAGTCGTCGAGGCTCTTCAGCGGGAAGAGGTCTTGTGCACCGGCTTTCTCGACAATGTCCCACCTGACATGTAGCCAAGTAGCTTCAAACATTGTCGGGATGCAGTAGTAGTGGCCTCCCCATGAGCACTCCTTCAGCTTGATCTCGTAGATGTCGCTCTCGTTAAGCTTCTTAACGACGTCGTCGATCGGTACGAGAAGTCCCCGCTCAGCGAATATGGCTACAGGGTGCCCGTTTATAACTACGTCGGGCGGGTTGCCCGCCTCTACCGCCGCTGTTAACTTCTTCCCTATATCCGCGACGGCCAGCCACGTAATCTCCACGTCAACGTTATGCTGTGCTGCCCACTCCCTGACCTTCTTCTCAACCCAGTACATCTGGGGTGGGGTGAAGGTTGCTCTACCCCATATTACAAGCTTCGGTCTCGCCGCCTGTTGGGGTTGCTGGGCTGGTGCCGGGGTGGTAGGTGTTGGTGTTGGCCTCGTGAGGAAGTAGGCTACGACGCCGATGACGAGAATAATCCCTATTATTGCTACGGCTAGAACCGCCCTATTGGTTTGCGTGCTCATACATGCTTATATATTTAAGGCCCGTAATCTTTTTTAAGCCAAACGTGTTAGGTCATCGATTACGTAAGAACTCCTCCATTATTTTCCTTGCAGTTTCCTCTAGGTCTTTCCTGGGGGGCAGAAATGGCTTTTTGGGGTAGCATTCCTTTATGCCCCTAATTCTCAGTAGAGCGTATGCTGTTGGTATCGGGCTACCTAGCTTGTGCAGCTCTTCGCGTAGCCTGTTTACGCGGAACTGCAGCAGCTGAGCTCTACTTAGGTCGCCGCTTTCCAGCGCCTTGAACAGCTCATATACGAGCTCGGGAAGGTAGTTCGACATACCGGGTATGAACGCTTTTGCACCTAGAACCCATGTGGGGAGCATTAAAGCCTCTGTTCCCACAACCACGTCGAAGTCTTCACCTGCTTGCAGCTTGTAGTTCATGTACGTGAGAACGTCAAAACTACTGTCCTTCACCCCTCTTACGCCGATGGCTTTGAGCTTAGCGGCAAGCTCAGGGGTTACAGGGTACCCAACCCGCGGAGGATTGTTGTACACGTAGACTGGGAGGCTTGTCGACTTTACGAGGTCTTTAAAGAACTCTAAAACGGCCTCCTCCGTGTGACGGTAGTAGTAAGGCGGGACGCTCGCCACCGCTGTTGCGCCCACCTCCTCTGCGTGCCTGGCGAGCTCTACCGCGGCATCCGTGGCCGCAGAGCCCACGTGCACGACCAGCTGCTTCGACGAGCCCACATGCTCAGCGACTTTTTCGACGACTTTTTTCCTCTCCGCGATGCTCATTAGCGGGCCCTGCCCGTAGGTCCCGCACACGTAATACCCGTGCACGTATGGCATCGTGAGGTCTAGCAGTTGTTTGAGCGCGTCGAAGTCTACGTGGCCAGCAGAGGTAAACGGCGTCAGCAGCGGGGGAATTATGCCAAAGAGCTGAGTCGTCATCGGTAACTGAGCTTCAGTTTCTTGAATTATTTATTATACCAAACAGGGTAGGTTTATATTGCCCCACTTCACTCATCTAACTCAGCATGGAGTCAGCTGATGTCGCGAGAAGCCTGGACCGCCCCGAGACACGCCTTTCCACGTACAGGGTTGTTATGGAGCCGTACAGGAGCGTGCTGGGGGCTCTCAGCAAGATCCCCGGAGTAAGTGTGTACGTTGAAGGAATAACAGTAAGCGGCAACCACGCCACAACCATGATTTACGTCTCGCTTCCTGAGAAGAAGAGAATCCACCAGATGTTCATGGAGGAGCTCAACAAGCACCCTGAGGTTGAGGACTATAGGATTATGAGTAAAAAAAGATACTCTATGATCATGGCAGTTACGAAGAGTTTATGCGAGTTTTACGAGTACACCCTCAGCTCAGGCAGGTTTACGTTTTTCCCATACGTCCTCAAGTCGGGCAGGAGGGTGTTCTACATGATTTCACCAGAAAATCATAGCTCAGTGCTGTCCAGGCTTTCAATGCATGGGAAAGTCTTGTCTTTTGAGAAGGTCTCGTTCGAAACAGCTATCCGTGAGACAAGCCTCCTGGGTTTGAACATTGCTGCCGGTGAAGCTATAACCCCATCCCAGAGGGCAATACTCGTTGAGGCTATTAAGCGTGGATACTATGAATGGCCACGGAAAATCTCTCTTACGGAGCTAGCCCGAGAATTCGGGATCTCGAAGGCCACTTTAAGCGAGCACCTCCGGAGGGGTGAGCAGAAGCTACTTACGCTTTTGCTTAACTCTAGCTGATGTGAGTCTAAAGTATGAACTTCCTTGTCGCCGATATCGGCACTACCACACTTAAAGTATCAATAGTTAGCGGTGAGTCCGACTTCCTGTTTTTCAAGGGTGTAGAAGTACCGGTTTTAAGACCTGAAGCGCAAGCAGCCGAACATGACCCCGAACTCTTACTGCAGCTTTTCGTCAAGCTAGCCAGTGAGGCTGTTTCTAGCTCGAAGGTCAGGATCGACGCGCTTGTCTTCTCAGGCTACCTTTTCGGTTTGACAGGGGTAGATGCCGCCGGAGAACCTTTAACAGGGATAATTACATGGCTCGACAGGAGGCCTGCTGAAGTTCTCAAAGAGATCTACTCTAAGATACAACCCTCGGTCGTCTACGAGAGGACAGGGTGCCCGCCCCTATACATCTACCAGCTTGCTAAGATTTACTGGCTTTACAAGCGAAGTCCCGAGAAGTACGCGAGGACGAGGTATTTCCTGGACGCGAAAGGTTACCTCCTCTACAAGCTCACGGGGAGGGCAGTTTTCGAGAAAAGCTCCGCCTCAGGGGCTCAGCTAATGAATATGAGGAGTATGAGCTGGGACCATGAACTCTTAGAGGAGCTAGGTCTAGACGCGTCGAAGCTCCCAGAGCTGGTTGAGGGCGACGAAATCATTGGAGACCTGAAGCCAGAGGTCGCAAGGCTGATCGGGCTTGAGAAACCTGTCCCAGTGATCCCGGGGATATTCGATGGAGGCTCCGTGGCTGTCGGTGAAGGCGCTTTATCTAGCGGTATAGGCTCCTCCCACCTCTCAACAAGCACCATGCTACGTGTTGCGAGCGACAGGCCTATTGTGGATGGTACCGGTAAGATGAGGTTTCAAATTTACTATGCGTGCGATGGTGTCTGGCTACCCGGTGGAGCGCTGAACAACGCCGGTATTGTGCTGAGGTGGTTCCGGGACAACTTCGGTCACCTCGAGAAGCTCCTTTCAGAGGAGCTCGGCGAAAACGTATACGATGCGTTGACCCTTGAAGCCGGTCAAGCACCGCCGGGTGCAGGAGGGTTAATCTTCCTGCCCTACCTGGTCGGGGAGCGGATACCGGAGTTCGGTAACGAAGCTTCGGGCGTTTTATTCGGGCTTAGAGAGGACCACACGAGGGCTCATGTTATAAGGAGCTTCCTTGAGGGGGTAGCTTACAACTTGAGGCTTGTTAAGGAGGCCTTAGAAGAGAACTCGATCAATGTGAGGGAGGTGAGGATAACCGGTGGCGGGGCGAGCTCTGACCTGTGGCTTCAGATAATAGCTGATGTGCTGGAAGTTCCTGTTCGCCGCGTCCATACAAGGGATGCAGCCCTGTGGGGTGCTGCTTTACTGGGGATGAAGGCACTGGGATATATTAGGGACTTGAGGAGTTACGCGGAGAGAAAAGCTAGAATCGCTAAGACTTTTACGCCTAGTCGGGAGAACTTGGACGGCTACCGGAAGAGCTATGAATTGTTCAAATTACTACTGGAGAGAATTAAACCAGTTTATCTTCGCCAAGCCGTTGCTTAGGTTGACTGGTTTCTAAGTTTGGAGTTTGGCTCTGGTTCCTCTCGAAAGTACTTCCGGGTTTACCATGTACTCCGTCGGTGGCTCTCCTCGGATTACCTTCAATATGGCGTCAACGTTCGACTCGTCCATTCCCCTTAGCCCCTCTCGGGTGTTTGCCCCGATATGTGGTGTGATGACGACGTTATCGTACTTGAGCAAGGGGTGCGTGGCGTCTATAGGTTCGCCTTCTACGACGTCCAGCCCGACTCCTGCCACCTTACCGTTATCCAGGGCTTTCAAAAGGGCTTGGG
Source organism: Infirmifilum sp. NZ (assembly GCF_022693705.1). Lineage (NCBI taxonomy): Archaea > Thermoproteati > Thermoproteota > Thermoprotei > Thermofilales > Thermofilaceae > Infirmifilum > Infirmifilum sp. NZ. The sequence continues at coordinate 1,684,544 of NZ_CP094288.1, read as the reverse complement.
TGTCAATGAGCTCCCCTCTAGCAGTGTTCACAATTATTACTCCTTGCCTCATTAGTGAAAATTCTCTGTCGCCTATCATATGATATGTCTGTGGCGTGAGGGGGGCATGTAGCATTATTATGTCTGACTCCTTGAGAAGAGTTTCTAAGTCTACTAGCTGTGCACCAATCCTGGCGGCTTCTTCCGGTTTCACGTAGGGGTCGAAGGTCAGCACTCGAGCGTTGAAGCCCTTGGCAAATATCTCAGCCACACGCCCCCCTATGTTGCCGATCCCTATAACTCCTACAGTTTTTCCACGGATGTTGAAGCCGATAATCTTTCCGCGCTCAGACCACTTCCCCTGCTTTACGAGGGTGTAAGAGTAGCATACCTTGCGTACAACGTTGAGGCACAGAGCAACTGCGAGTTCGGCAACGGCGTCTCGCTCCTTGAAGCCAGGCACCCTGGTTACGATGACCCCTTCCTCGGTTGCGGCTTTCACGTCAACATTGTCCACACCTATACCGTGCCTGGCGAGCAGGAGGACATCCTTGTTGGTCCTGAAGAACTCCTCATCGTAAGTGGGTGTGACGCTTGCTATGATAAAGTGGTAACCTCTGAGCCTCTCGGCGAGCTCTCTGCCCCTAAGCTTTTTATCGACCTCTATAAAGTCGACTTGAGCTTGCTTCCTTAACTCGTCAAGGAGTTCTGGGGCGTTAACGCCGAAAGAGCGCGAATTGACGACAGCGACTTTGTACATTGCCTCCTCGGGTTAACGATGGAGAGAGGGTTAGATATATGTAAGTGTCCAAACAGGTTAGGCGAATTTCAAATAACTTGACTAATGTTAAAAGCTCGATACAAAATGTTCGGCAAGCTACCCGGACTTATTAAGCAGAAACAGGTGAGCTTCGGCGCATGGGTGACTATAGCAAACCCGGAGGTTCCTGAAATGCTCTCCCTGCTCGGCTTTGACTGGCTCCTCTTTGACCTGGAGCACGCGCCGATCGACTACCAGCACCTCGAGCACATGCTTATGGGTGTTAGGAGCGACGCGACGCCGCTCGTGCGGGTGCCTTTCAACGACCCCGTTTACGTGAAACGGGTACTTGACTTAGGTGTGGCAGGCGTTCTTTTCCCGCTCATCAACAGAAAAGAAGACGCCGAGCTCGCGGTGAAGTCGGTGAAGTACCCGCCTGAGGGTATAAGGGGGGTTGGACCTAGAAGAGCGGCCTCCTGGGGGCTCAGGACAGAGGAGTACTTCAAGGAGGCTCATAACATTCTCGTCATCGTGCAGATTGAAACTCGTGAGGCTGTTGAGAGAGCTGAAGAGATCCTGGCGGTTGAAGGGGTGAGCGCATTCTTCATTGGGCCAAACGACCTTTCATTCTCGTACGGTAAGAGGTCCTGGAAGGACGAGGTTGTGAGGAAAGCCGTCGAGAGACTAGCGGAGGTCTCAGAGCAGACAGGCGTGCCCGGTGGCATGTACTGCTCCGACAACGAGTCTCTCGAGTTCGCTCTGAGGAGCGGCTTCAAGCTAATCGCTCTCGGTAGCGACTATCGCTTTCTGGTTGCGGGGGCACGCGAGAGGCTGGCGCGTGCAAGAGAACTCTTGCAAGCCTCCTCGACGCTTCAACGCTAGTGCAGACAGCTCCTGTGTTGCCGGCGCGATGCCTCATTTTTAGGGGCAAAGGCTCCTCTGAGAGCTGCGCTGTCAAGCTCGCGTTTCTCGGTTTTAAAGTTTATCTACGTCTTGCTGTGTAATATCAAGGGGGATAGTTTGATGGGCTTCGTTAGGGTTAGGTCAGGATATACAACCCCGCGGACAGGTCGAGGTTCGCCGACGTGGAGGGAGTGGTGGACACGGGGGCTATATACACTGTGGTCAGCAGGAGGCTTCTGGAGTCCATAGGCATTGCCCCCGTCGAGAAGAGGGTCTTCAAGGCCTTCGGCGGGGAGGTTGTCAGGGAGGTGGGGGTTGCCGAGGTAGAGCTTATGGGGAGGAGGGGCGGAGTAACCCTCATCTTCGGCGAAGACGGTGAATCTGCTATCCTGGGCGCCACGGCGCTCGAGTCGCTGGGGCTTGAAGTGGACCCTATTAAGAACACACTCAAGGAGGCGCAACTCCTCATGTTGCCGGGTATGTCTTAACGGCTCTCGTTCCTCGGCTTTCCAGGCTGGAGGCGGGCCTGAAGCCTCCTGTAGTAGATGTCCATGAGGTCCTCCTCGTCCAGGACTCGCGAGTACTCGCGTGCAGCCCAGGACCTGAACCAGCGCTCGTCCTCCACGTAGAGGGGGACAGCGTCCCTGAGAACCTTGTAGAGCAGCTCGTTCGGGGCCTCGCTTAAGTCCACGATATCGACATCCGCGCCGCCCCAGAGCCGTGAGAGCTCGCCCGCTATCGCGTCCAGCTCCCGGAGGCTCAGCTGCCGCCCTGCGAGAACGGCAACGTCGTAGTCGCTCGCCTCGCTGTAGTCGCCCCTAGCCCTTGACCCGAAGAGCAGGAGGGCCTTGACGCCGTAGCTTCTAAGCAGAGCGAGGAGGCTCTCCGGTAGAGGTGGCGGGTCCACGCCTCTCTCCTCGATGATGCGGAGGAGGAGTCCCGCGAGGCGCGGGACGCGGTCCCGTGCCTGCAGGTAAACCTCCCTGAGCTCGGTTAAGTCCAGGAGCCTATAGGCGTGTGCTAACCTGTTCCTGTTCCTCGCCAGTAGGGAGATGAGCTCAGCGTCCCCTGAACCTATGAGGCCGTTCTCAGCGAGTACATGGCCGATACCCGCGTAGGTTGGCGGCTTCCTGAGCCCTAGCTCCGCTACGAGCGCCGCCAGGGCGTCGAGCAGGTCCTGGTGAGCCTCGTAGAGGAACCACCGCAGCGACGCTTCCCCGTAGGCATCCAGCGAGGTTTTGCTCGCCAGCTCCCCGGCCTTGCTCAAGGCCTCGACGGCTCTGGAAACCAGTGATCTTATTTCCACAAAGTTGACTTTGGCTAACCGAGAGATAAGCCTTTGCACGGCTCCCCGCTACTTGCTCACCAGCTGGTCTTCCGCCGGGCCCCCCTCGTTTAGCCAAGCTTAATAGATACGGTTCTGCATAAGATTGGATGACCGTAGACCTAGTCGTCATCGGGAAGGCCTACCTGGGTGGCCGCTTCGAGGAGGTGGCTATAGCCGTTGACAGCGGCGTTATAGTCGGCGTCACGAAGCCCCCTCTAGCCCCGCCCAGCAACGCGAGGGTGGAGTTCGGCGAGAAGTTCCTTGTCCTCCCCGGGATGGTTGACCTCCACGTCCACATGCGGGAGCCGGGGCTGGAGTACAAGGAGGATTGGCGCTCGGGGTCGAGGGCCGCGGTCAAGGGAGGCGTCACGCTCGTGGTGGACATGCCGAACAACAGGCCGCCTTCTAATAGCTGCGATAGGCTTCGCGAGAAGCTCCAACGGGCCTCCGAGAAGTCATTGGTGGACTTCGCTTTCTACGCGGGCTTCAACCCGAGGCTAGAGGAGCTGGAGGATTGCGGGGGGCTCTACGTGGGCTTCAAGCTGTACCCCGAGGATCTCTTCGCTCAGGATGCCGTGAGCGTCTTCAGGCGCGCGGCCAGCGTAGGTAAGCCCGTCGTGGTCCACGCCGAGGACCCCTCGTTCTTCAGGAAGTCGCGGAGGCACAGCGAGGCCCGGCCTCCTGTGGCCGAGAGGGCTGGGATCCTGAGGGCCTTAGACCTCGCAGAGGCTACAGGTGCGTGGCTCCACGTCACCCACCTGAGCACGGAGATAGGGTTGCTCGAGGTGCTGCGGGCGAAGGTGTCTGCACGTCATCGCGTGACGTTCGACGTAACCCCTCACCACGCTCTTTTGAGCGAGGCCCTCTACTCCTCCCCCCTCTCCAAGGTCGCCGTTGTCAACCCCCCTCTCCGCAGCGAGGGAGACGTGAGGGCCGTGTACGCTAGCCTGAGGAGCGGCCTCGCCGACGCCCTCGTCACGGACCACGCGCCGCACAGCCTCGAGGAGAAGCTCGCCGACAATCCTGCGCCCGGTTTCCCGGGGCTGGAGCTGGCGCTCCACCTCCTGCTCGACGAGATCCTCTCGGGGAGGCTGGGCCTACCTGCACTCGAGCTGTACTGCAGGAGACCCGCGGAGCTCATGGGCTTCAGCAAGGGCTCGATAGCGCCGGGCTTCGACGGAGACCTCGTAGTGGTGGCGAAGGAGGAGTGGAGGGTGAGGGGGGAGGAGCTCGAGTCGAGGGCCAAGTACACCCCCTTTGAGGGGCGGGTGCTCCGGACGAAGACACACGCCGTATACGTCCGAGGGTTAGAGGTATATACTGCCGGCTACTTTATGGCCGAGAAGGGTGGGAGGCTTGCCGTCCCTCGAGGTCGAGCTAGCGGGTTTGAGGCTCCGTAACCCCACCGTCCTCGCATCCGGCATCCTGGGGACCAGCGCGAGCCTGGCGAGGAGGGTTGAGGAGGCCGGGGCCGGGGCTTTCACGACGAAGACTATAACCCCTGAGCCCAGGAGGGGCTACGAGAACCCGACCTTCGTCGAGCTGGAGCACGGCTTCCTCAACGCCATAGGGCTCGCCAACCCGGGGATCGAGGCGTTCTGCTCGGAGCTCAGAGCGATGAGGGAAACCCTGTCCATACCCGTCATCCTCAGCGCGGGAGGGGGGAGGCTGGAGGACTTCGTGGAGGTGGCTGCAAGGGGCGTGGAGTGCGGTGCTCAGGCGGTCGAGCTGAACGTCTCGTGCCCACACGTCAAGGGCATGGGCGCCGAGGTTGGGGACAACCCTGAGGTTGTGGCCCGGATAGTGGCGGAGCTCAGCGGCTCCGTTGAGGCTCCGGTGCTCGTCAAGCTCTCCCCTCACCACGACTACTTGAGGGTGGCTGAGAAGGCTATCGGGGCGGGCGCCTCGGGCTTGACGGCGATAAACACCATCCGCGGAATGGCTATAGACATCTACGCCCGTAGGCCCGTGCTCAGCAACAGGTACGGCGGGTACTCGGGTCCGGGGATAAGGCCTGTGGCCGTCAAGGTAGTGTACGACCTTTACGAGAGGTTTGGCGACGTGCCGATCATCGGCGTCGGGGGTGTTGACTCCTGGCAGGCCGCCGTCGAGATGATTCTCGCGGGCGCCTCGGCTGTGGGTGTTGGCTCCAGCATAGCGAAGAAGGACCTCGCGCTCTTCAGCGAGATAGCGAGGGGGCTGTCTAAGTACCTGGAGGACGAGGGCTTCGCCTCCGTGAAGGAGATCGTGGGCCTAGCCCACAAGTTTTAAAGCCTGCTCCACGTGGAGACGTGCGTGAGCGCGTGCTGAGGGAGGTTGTGCTTTCGAGGCCGCTCAACGACTTCGATAGGCTTGTCCTCGAGTTCGTCGAGGCCATCGAGGGGGCCGTTAGGAGCTACGTCGTAGTGGCAGGCTACGTCGCTATACTCTTCGGTAGGCCAAGGACGACGGACGATGTTGACGTGATAGCTGAGGCGGACAGCGCCCTATCCCTTTACAGCGCTCTCAAGAGGAGGGGCTTCGAGGTGTTGACGCTCGAGTCCAGCATAGAGGAGGACTACAGAGAGCGCTCAGTCAGGTTCTATAAGCCGCCGAGCATTCTGCCGAACTTCGAGGTTAAGGCTCCCAGGAACGAGTTCCACCGCTATGCTCTCGAGAACAGGGTGAAGGTCTTGCTGGGTGGGCGCGTGATCTACATCTCCCCGATCGAGCTCCAGATCGCGTACAAGGTCCACCTCGGGTCCATGAAGGACCTTGAGGACGCCAAGTACCTGTACGAATCGTTCAGGGAGAGGCTTGACCGAGGTGAGCTGGAGAGGTGGGCGAGAAGGCTCAGTATAGACGTCTCGATCCTGGAGACGTAGAGGCCAACCTGAGGGCGATGAAGCTCTTCGCCCAGATGGCCAGGAGCAACCCTCAGTACTGGGTTTGGTTCAACGAGTTCATAAACAAGTCCCTCGAGATCATCCGGGAGGCCCACCGGGACGAGAGGCTTCGGGAAATCTACCTGAAGGTTCTCAGGAGCAGGCCTGTAAGGGACTAAGTAAAAGGTTAATACCCGGCCGAGTCTGATAGCCTATGCAGACTCGCTACGTATTCGTAACAGGCGGCGTGGTCAGCGGCTTGGGGAAGGGCGTGGTCGCGGCCTCCATCGGGAAGATTTTCCAGATGAGGGGGCTCAGGGTCGACGTTATTAAGGCGGATCCCTACCTCAACGTGGACCCCGGTACGCTGAACCCCGTCGAGCACGGGGAGGTCTTCGTCTGCGAGGACGTGTGGGAGTTCGAGCCCGCGCCCGGCTACAGGTTCACGATCGCCGAGATAGACCAGGACTTCGGGACCTACGAGCGGTTCCTCGACGTCAACATGCACCCCTCCAACAACATAACCTCCGGGCAGGTCTACCTCTCCGTCATTCTCCGCGAGAGAGCCGGCACGTACCTGGGCAGGACCATACAGGTCATACCGCACATCACGGATGAGATCAAGAGGAGGATAAGGAGCGTTGCCGAGCGCAGCAAGCCCGACGTGCTCATAGTGGAGATCGGCGGCACCGTGGGGGATATCGAGGCGATGCCCTTCCTCGAGGCCGTTAGGCAGTTCAGGCTCGAGCAACCACCCGGGACCACGGCGCTCGTCCACGTGACCCTCGTGCCATTCCTCTCGACGCTTGGGCAGCTGAAGACGAAGCCCACCCAGCACAGCGTTAAGGAGCTGCAGAGCATGGGCCTGCAGCCGGACGTTATCATCGGCAGGTCGGACAGGCCACTGCCGGAGGACGTCAGGAGGAAGATAAGCCTCTACTGCAACGTTCCGCCTGAGGCGGTGTTCTCCGACCCGGACCTCGAGACGGTGTACGAGCTCCCGCTGGTTCTCGAGAGGCAGGGCCTCGGAACCTACCTCAGCAAACTGCTAAACCTGCCCCTGGAGCCTGACCCCGACAGGAAGGCGGAGTGGGAGAGGACCGTGGACGCGTTCCTGAACACCAGGGAGGAGGTCGTCATCGCGATGCCCGGGAAGTACACGATGATCCAGGACAGCTACATCAGCATAAACGAGGCTCTGAACCACGCGGGGGCTTCGTTGGGCGTGAGGGTGAGGCGCGTGTACATAGAGGCTGAGGACTTCGAGCGGGAGCCCAGCAGGGTTGAGGAGCTCCTGGGCCAGGCGGACGGTATCCTGCTCACACCGGGCTTCGGCGCTCGAGGAGTTGAGGGGATGATCCACGCAGCCCGCTACGCCCTGCAGAGCGGGAAGCCGTTCCTGGGCATATGCTTCGGCGCCCAGCTCCTCTTCGTGGCTTTCATGCGCTACGTCGCCGGCCTCGAGAAAGCCCACTCCACGGAGATAGACCCCGAGACACCCCACCCCGTCGTGGACCTCCTGCCCGAGCAGAGGAAAGCTGTTCTGAAGGGTGGGACCATGAGGCTGGGCGCTCACCCCGTCAAGATAAAGGCCGGGACCAAGCTCCACGCAGCCTACGGGAGTGAGCTCGTGTACGAGAGGTTCAGGCACAGGTACCACATAAACCCCGACTACCTGAAGCTAGCTGAGGAGAAGGGCATGATCGCGTCCTCCACTGACCCCTCGGGGCGGATAATCAACTCCATAGAGGTGGTGGGTCAGAGCTGGATCGTCGGCGTGCAGTTCCACCCGGAGTTCAAGAGCAGGCCCGGCAGGCCATCCCCTGTCTACAGGGCTTTCTTGGAAGCCATTCTGAGGGAGAGCAGGCGTAACCGTTCGTGAATATAAGCCTTAGCGCTGAACTATAAATGCGGTTTTAATCGCAACAAGCCGCGTGAGGGTGGAAGAGAGCACAGCTAAGATGATATTCCAACGCGAGCACCTCCCCGAAGCACCGCCCGTCTCAGACCACTCCTCCCTCGCCGTCTTCGCCGCGCTGAGGGGGTACCCCGACCTCGGTGCCGACAACCTTCTCAACCCCCTAACGTCGACCCGCTACTCGGAGATCGTCGGGCAGCTCACCAGGAAGGCACACCTCACCGTGCTCCAGGCTCTCTCATCTGAGGAGGCTCTCAAGGCATTGAGGACGTACGCGCTGGTCGCCGAGGTGGCGTTGAACACTGCGGGGCTGGAGATGCTGTGGGCTAGGGTTCCCGAGGTCGAGAGGCAGAAGGCCTTCGGCTTCGCGGTCGAGGAGCTCAGGAGCCTCGAGCACGAGGAGAGGAGTAGGCTCGGAGCACCACTCCTCTCCAAAGCTGTCGTAGACTACTACCTAGGGGACATGAGGAAGGTGATGTCCAGCAACCCGAAGGCTAAGAGCATGCTTGCCTGGATGGCCGACGAAGCAACGAAGCTCATCGACGGGGAGCACCCGCTTTCCAGCTTCGTGACCGCTATGAGGAAACTCTTCGAGTCAAACGCCTACTACCGCATGACCCTCCAGGGCCTGTGCAGGTTCGGGAACGACTACGCCCTGGGCTTGAGGTGGCTCAGGAGGCTGGGCTTCGTCCAGGTCTCAACGAACCCCGTCCTCGCCGCTGAAGCGTACAGGGACGACCCCTCTCTCTGGGACAGGTTCAGGGAGTACCTGAAGTCGCGCCGGGACCTGCTCGCGGACCTCGAGGGCAAGGGGGATGAGCTCGCCATGGCAGCCACACTGCTAGCCCTCATACCCAACATGGAGGTGTTCAGGCCGGTGGCGTTTCTCCTTGACTTCAAGGACGGCATGGTCAGCTACCAGCTCAACCCGAACGTCGCCGATAGCGTGGAGGGAAGCGTTAAGGATGCTTTGAGGATATACGCGATGGCTGAGGAGTACTTCACTAGGTACGACGCGTACCTCCTCTGGGGGTGGCCCAGCTACATGGAGAGGGGGAGGCCCAACATCGTGTTCAAGGTGGCGGGGAGCAGCGGTGCTTCCATCGAGATAACGAGGGTGCTCGAGAGCCTTGGGATAGGGACGAACAACACCGTGACGTTCTCCGTGTCGCAGGAGGTGAGCCTGATCCTCGCGAAGATCGAGGGGAGGGCCTCCGCGGCCAGGAGGGGCGTCAGGCTCACGAAGGTCTACGAGACCAACATGGGTGGGAGGCTGGAGGCCCACCTGCGCGAGGTTAAAGCCTGTGAGCTCATCAAGACAGCCCTGAAGCTTTACGACGACCCCGAGGAGGCTCTCTCGCAGCTTGCCCAGAGGCTCGGCGTCCCGGAGACCAAGCCGGGCGGCGTCTGGAGGGGGCAGAGCGGCTGGGGGTACGGGCTCGAAGCCAGGACCTTGGAGGAGAAGGCGGAGCTCGTATCGAGCCAAGCCTACATAAGATCGCTGGTTAACGACGCCTTGATCGACTTCCTCGCCGGCGCAGGCGTCTGCGGCGCTACGCGGGAGGAGGTGAGGGCTTGCCTGGAGGCGTGGGAGCGGGCCATCTCGCTGAGCGGGACGTTCGTCGCGCAGAGGGTGTGGGGGATATTCTTCAGCGAGGGGAACCGCAGGCTGTGGCTGAGCTACATAGTGAGGAAGTACGGCCTCGCACCCGAGCAGGCTGAGGAGGTTCTAGACGGCATAGACGTTCTGCCGGCGTCAAAGCGCAAGCCCGCCGACACCTACTGCACGCTCGCCGCTAGGAATATGACGAACACGGAGTTCCCAAACCACCAGCTGAACGTGCACCTAGAGTACCTCCACGGTAGAGTCCGGCTGGAAGACTACATGATGGCTGTGGCGGTGAATTGGGGGCCCAGCGAGCTCGACCTGCTTCTAAAGTGGGCCGAGTTCAGGAAAGCCTACGACCTAACCCCCGAGCTTAAGCGCGCCCTGAAGGAGGCGGGCCTAGATGTTGACGGCTACGGTGAGAGCGGGGTTAGGGTGGAGGAGTGGGCGTCCTTCGGGCCCAGAGTGAAGACGATGAGGGGGTTCACCGAGGCGTACAACAGGTTCAGGGAGGAGTGCTTGAAGGTTGCGAGGGGCGTTGTTATTCACGCTGATAGTTAGGGTTAACTTATATATAGGCTTGCACAGAAATGTCTATGTAGGTGGGGGAATGGAATGGCTCGGGTAGCTGTCAAAGAGCTGGTGAAGCGGTTCGGGAAGGTTGTCGCCGTCGACCACGTGTCCTTCGAGGCCAGGGACGGCGAGTTCCTCGTACTGCTCGGGCCCAGCGGGTGCGGTAAAACCACCACTCTCAGGATGATAGCTGGCCTCGAGACGCCGGACGAGGGGGAGATCTACATAGGAGACAGGCTTGTGAACGACCTCCCGCCTAAGGACAGGGATGTGGCCATGGTCTTCCAGAACTACGCGCTATACCCGCACATGAAGGTCTACGACAACATCGCCTTCCCGCTTAGGGTGCGCAAGGTCCCGAGGGATGAGATAGATAGGAGGGTCAGAGAGGTCGCGAAGCTGCTCAGGATAGAGGACCTCCTCGACAGGTACCCGCGGCAGCTGAGCGGGGGGCAGCAGCAGCGAGTCGCGCTCGGGAGGGCGCTCGTTAGGCAACCACAGGTGTTCCTCATGGACGAGCCCCTGAGCAACCTCGACGCTAAGCTCAGGGTCTACATGAGGGCCGAGCTGAAGAGGCTTCAGAGGGAGCTGGGCATCACCACGATCTACGTGACGCACGACCAGGCTGAGGCCATGACGATGGCAGACAGGGTTGCCGTCATGAACGAGGGGAAGATCATGCAGCTCGCGGAGCCAGCGGAGCTCTACTACAGGCCGTCAAACACCTTCGTCGCAGGCTTCATAGGTGCTCCGGCTATGAACTTCATCGACGCCTCCGTTAAGCAGAGAGACAGCACCGTGTACCTCGACACCGGCGTTTTCACGATCGAGCTACCAAGAGACGCCGGGAAAGCGCTCCTCGAGGCAGGCGCCCCATCGGAGGTGATATTCGGGATAAGGCCCGAGCACATAGAACTGAGCAAGCAGGAGCTACCCGGCGGCTACCAAGTCGAGGTGTTCGTCACCGAGCCCCTGGGGGCCGAGACCATTATCGACTTTAAGCACGGCGACTCCCTCGTGAAGGCCAAGTACCCCGGGCACTTCGAGGCCGCACCAGGAGAGAAAGTGTGGATACGCTTCAAGCTTGAGTACGCCCATGTCTTTGACAAAAAGACTGGAAGAGTTATTGTTTAGACCGCGGATTTCACCTGACAAAAGAATCCCGGGAAAGATTTCTTTAAACCTCGACTTGAAGTTTGGAGTAATGATTAAATTACAGTTTAAGCGGTACACTACCGGTGCTTACCATGCCTAACAGGCTGAAAATTGTAACGGCTTGCGGCCTCGGAACAGGTACTGCACTGTTCTTGAAAACTGTCGTTGAAAGTATTGTGAGAAAAGCTGGTATTGACGCAAGTGTTGAGACGGCGGATGCCACCTTAGCCGCCGCGATGAAGCCCGACATAATTGTGACAGGACCTGACCTCGCTGAAAGATTTCAGAAGGAGGGAGCTGCGAAGATCATTATTGCAGTATACAACTATGGGAACAGGAGGGAAATCGAAGAAAAGCTTCTCGAAGCTATACAAAGGCTAAAAGGGTAAACTCTGGATGAAAATCCCGTCGATGGAGGACATTAGGAGATACGTTTCCGAGACTACTTACCCCATCGCAATTCTCCCCGTAGGAGCCGTTGAGGCTCATGGACCCCACCTACCTATAACAACAGACTCAATAATTGCTGAAGCCATTGCTGAGAAGGTTGCAGAGGAGGTTAACGCTGTAGCTTTTCCGGTAGTACACTATGGAACATTATGGTCTACCCGCGGATTCCCAGGCTCTGTTTGGCTGAAAACCCACTTATTGGAGGAAGTAGTCTACCAAATAGGAAGAGCTCTTAAGAAGAGTGGATTCAAGATGCTCGTCGTTGTGAACTCTCACGTCGGAAATTCCGGCTCTCTCCGCGAAGCTCTCAGGAGGTTACTTGAGGAAGGTATGGAGGTTATGTTGTTTAACCCGGATATCATCAGGAAAATCGCCTCAAAATACGTTGAGTCTGAGTTCTGGCACCCTGATTACTTCCATGCTGAGGAAATAGAAACTTCCCTGATATTATATCTAAAGCCTGACAGCGTTGACATGAGTAAAGCTAGAGCATTCTACCCTGAAGCACAACCTACCTATTTCTCGAACGTTTTTGTGCCATGGGAGAAAATAACTCCACCAGCGGTTATCGGGGATCCGACTAAAGCATCAAGGGAGAAAGGCGAGAAGATTTTTCTTGAAGTATGTAAAACTATCTCAGATCTTATCAAAGCTAGGCTTGCTGATTTAGAGAAGAATCTCTAAGAAGCTCTCTCAGTTTTTGTAGTGCTTCTTCCCGGTTTTTCGCCTCTCGGAGCTTTCTCACTAGCTCTTCCCCCTTCTCTGTGAGGAGGTTTGCGAGTTCTTGGAGCACTTTGATGTGTGAGTGCTTGTCGGGTGTGGAGAAGGCGATGAGGACGTAGACTGGGTCGTTGTGGGAGCCGAAGCTCACGCCGCTCCTCACGACGACCAGGGAGAGGCAGACCCTTCTAGCCCCGTCCTCCGGCCTAGCGTGGGGGATCGCGATCCCCGGGGCTATGGCGATGTAGGGGCCGAGCTCCCTGCAGGTCGACACCATCCTCCCAATATACCTCTCCTCCACGCAGCCGCCTTCCAGCAGAAGCCTACCGCTCAAAGCCACAGCACCCTCCCAGCCACTCACACCCTCAACCACAACAACCCTACCACCCAAAGCCTCTAGAAAGCCAACAGGTTGCTCTTTCACAGATCAACACCAAATGAGAGAAAAATGCCTTTAAAGAGTTTTTATCTTTTGAAGATGCTGAAGAGGTACACTATTAGTGGGAACCATACGTAGTCGGTGTCGGATGCCCAGCTGAAGAAGTCACCGATAGCAAAGCCCATAATTGGCCACATTATGGCTTGCCCTATACCCATGAGCACACCAGCTAGGACTCCGCCTATTATAGCTCCGACGACTCCTGCGTACTTGTTCCCGTAAACGGCCGCTGTTGCACCGTGGAACCACGCAGACATTGTAGGGGCGAAGATGAACCACGGGTATTTCACACTTGCGAAGATGAGTGAGGTGATGACCATTGAGAGCATACCGATGAGGCCTCCCCAAGACATGGATACTTGTCCGTATGGGAAGAACAGGGGGCAGTCTAAAGCTGGAACCGCTCCTGGCACGATCTTCTGAGCTATCCCCTGGAATGCGGGAATTAGTTCGGCTATTAGCATTCGGACGCCCATTATGAGTACAGCGAAGCCTGCAGCGAAGTTAAGCGCCTGGAGGAGTAGCCATATGACTGGATGCTTGCCAGCTGCATTGGCTGCTGCTACAACGCTGTCCCAAGCGACTATTCCGACTATGATGTAGATTATCAGATAGCTTGCCGCTATCATCAGCATGGGTTCCCTGAGCCAGCTGAGGTACTCTGGGAAAGTCAGTTCCTCCATGCTTTTGAACTTCCTGTTCTTGCCGAGTGGTTTCGTTATCAGCGATGTTGTAAGAACGACAAGGGATGAGGAGTGACCAAGAACGAATCCGGCGTTCTGGTTCACCTCTAGGTCGAAGAAGTGGGTATACCACGGCTGTATGATCTGGTAGAGTCCTGTGAAAAGCGAGGACGCTATTATGAGAGGCCATCCGGTCATCCCTAGAATGTACCTGAAGGCCGCGGTGTATATTACGGCGTTCCAGAATATTAGGTGCCCTGTAAGGAATATGTACTTAAAGGTTTTGCTTATTCTCGCTACAATTACATTTACCAAGAATGCAAAAACCATCACAAGCCCTATCTCAAAGCCAAGCTCTGCTATCACGTTGTTTGTTCCGATCTCAACCCTAACGGGTGGTAATTTCAGTGCGCTAGCAGCTATTGAGCCAAGCGGAGTCAGCGCACTGACCATTAGGCTAACTCCAGCTAAGAGGATGAGCAAGCCCAGGGCTGTTTTCAAAGTCCCAGAGATTATCTTCTCGATCCTCTCCTTGAGCGCGACTAACCCCGTGAGCGCAATTAGGCCAAGGAAGATGCTCGGTTCTCTAAATAGTGCTACTATGAAGTTTAAAATCTCTGTTGCTGGATCCATCGTTTTTGTCGCTCAAAGCTCTTATTTAAACTTTGTACCAAACATAATTCTAATTTAGCGTATCCTCAAGGCTTTCGATGGGTTTTCGTTGGTGAATGTGTCGGCTAAGCGCTCCTCGAAGCCCTTGCTCCTCAGCACTCTTCTGAGTAGGGGTATGAATGATGAGAAGAGGTACCCTAGGCCCGGGCCTCCGCCGTAGGACTTGAAGTCGCTCCTCCTGGCGAAGTCTGTCCCGAGCAGGATCTGACCCTCGTACCCCCGCGACACCATATCTGCGATGAATTCAGCCCTCCTGCCGTCGGGGGAGTACTTGATCTTCCCAATCTGGTCGAGGACGATGTACGACCCCTTCTCCAAAACCATGCTCCAGTACCAGGGATCGAGGTTGCGGTCGGCGTGGAAGAACACCACAGAGCCGGGGTCCACGCCCTCCCTCTCGAGGAAAACCTGGATCTCCGCCGCGAAGGTGCCTAGCGTGGTGTGCGCAACTATGGGAGCCCCAGTAGCCTTGTGCGCTATAGCCGCGGCTTTCATGCACTTCTCCTCGATGGGCAGCATCCTCATGTAGTCAGCCCCTACCTTAATGACCCCCGCTTTGAGGCCTGTGCCCTCCATCCCCTCTGAGACCTCTGAGGCGAAGAAGTCCGCGAGCCTGTCGAGGGGGGTGTTGTAGTAGCTGTCGTCGAGGTATATGCCCCGGTTGAAGCCCGTGACTGCTACGAGGTGGAAGCCCGGGGCTCGGTCTACGATGTACTTTAAAGCCGCGGGGTTGCGCCCGTAATCCCTAGTAGTCGCGTCGAGGGCCCCCCTACCCCCGGAGTCTATCAGGTGCCTGAGCTCCTCAAGGCCCCTCTCCCAGTCGGTTAAAAAGTAGTCGGGGTCGTTCTCGAAAGAGGGGGTTTTGTAGAGCCACGCTGGGGGGTGAGCTACGAGGTGGATGTGGGAGTTAAACATCCTAACCTCAGAGTCGGGGACCAAGCCCCTCACTGTTAGCACGCCCATACGATAAACAATCCCAGGAACAGAATTATAAGCATTGAGCCTAACTTCCCTAAGAGGTCTAATTCAGCAATATTTTTAGAACATGTTCAATAATTGAGTAAAGTGTTTGTAGATAGAGTTTAATTTATACAATCCTTAAGGAGCAGGAAGGGATATGAGGAGCGTGTCAGTTGTAAGCTTTGACCTCGACGGTACGCTTGTAACGCGCGAGTACGTGGACTACTTTTGGTTGGAGCTGGTCCCGAGGCTTTATGCTGAGAGGCACAGCCTGGGGCTTGAGGAGGCAAAGAGGATTGTGTACGCTTCGTACGACGAGGTGGGACCGGGGGACGTGAGGTGGTACATGCCGGGCTACTGGTTTAGGAGGTTTGGGATAGAGGACAGACTTGAGGACGCGTTGCGGGAGGCCGCGGAGAGGATTAGGCCCTACCCCGACGCGCTCGAGGTTGTGGAATTGCTGAGAGGTAGGTGCACGCTGGTCATATGCACGAGCGCTGCGAGGGAGTTCGTCAACCTGGTTCTGTCCAGGATCCCGCTGTACCGGAGCTCGTTCAAGCACGTGTTCTCATCCTCCTCCGACTTCGGCTTCCCCGGCAAGCCGCCCGCGTTCTTCCAGAGAGTCTCGGAGCTTCTAGGCGTCAGCCCGCAGGAGATACTCCACGTCGGAGACGACGAGGAGAACGACTTCGCGAACGCTAGGCGGGCTGGAGTCAAAGCTGTCTACGTCGATAGGGGTAGCGGGGAGTCCCTTAGGGAGGTCCTCGAGAGGGAGCTCGGAGACCCCTAACCTCGAAGCGCGCTCGTCTTGACGGCGCTAGACTTCCACTGCTAGAACCTCGCGTTTTTTCGGGTTCGCGGCCCTAGCCAGGTAGCCTGAGCCGTCGCTCGTCATGCTAGCCTTTGCTACGATACTGCTGATGCCCTCGAACTCGAGGCCCACGATTCTACCGACGGCCATGGGATTTACACCGTACTTGAGGGAATCAAACCTCTGAATCATGTACCAGGCGCTGTTCCTCCACTCCTCCTCTAGCCTCTCGTCCCACGGCTCGGGGTTTGCGGAGGGCTGTGCGAGCACATCGGCCCCCTGGGAGGCGAGGCGTGAGACGATGTCCTCCTTGAATGAGTCTAGGCAGATGGCTACGCCGAGCCTCCCGTAAGGAGTCTCACAAACTGTGACATCGCTTATCGACCCGGGTGATACGCCTAGCTGGAGCTCAGGGGTGTCGAGGTGCACCTTCACCTGCCTGCACTTCGCGCGGCCATCGCTGTCGAAGACGTACGAGACATTTTGGATCGCTCTCGGGGAAGTGGGCTCGAGCAGGGAGCCTGCGACTATAACGGCCTTGTACTTCGACGCTAGCCTGCTGAATGCGGTGAAGTAGGCTTCTCTGATGCGCTTCCACTTCAGCGACAGCAGCGCGCCCCTAGGGTTCAGGGAGCGCAGGGTCTCAAGCAGGAAGCGGGGTAGGTTTCTGAGGGCTAGCCTAGCTAGCGCTTCCTCGAGCGTCTCGGCGCGAACTCTCTCGCCCAGGAATATGAGGAAGGTCCCAATGTGCTCGGGGTAGACCACTATGGCTCCCTGAAGGTCGCCGAGCACGGACTCCGCCTCGAGAAGCGGGTGCTCGATGGAGTCATAGAAAGCGCTTGCATTCTCGTAGCTCTCGCAGTTAAACTCGTACTGGACTGCGACGAGCTTCACGCTGACCTTCTTTGGTTCGGGGACTTTAAAGGTTTATATTTGCTCGAACCGCAGGAGTATACGTGTCTAAGAGTGTATATGTCGAGGTTCCGCTCAGCAGGCACACAAGGCTACTTCACCCTAAGCTCGTCACGCTGGTCGTCACATCGTCTGGAGACGGAAAGGTGAATGTGATGCCCGCGAGCTGGGCTATGCCGGCGAGCGTAAACCCTCCCCTAATCACCGTGGCTATTTCGCCGAAGCGCTTCAGCTACGAGCTCCTCCAGGCCAGGGAGGAGTTCACGGTGAACCCTGTCCCGGTTGAGATGAGGAGCGTGGTCGAGCTCACGGGCTCCACATCCGGTAGGGAGGTGGACAAGGTAAAGGAGGCCGGAATCCAGCTCCTCCCCGCTGAGAGGGGTTCGGTGCCGTGCATTGACGGCGCGCTGGCCTGCCTCGAGTGCCGCGTGTGGGCGCAGTACCCGGCGGGGGACCACGCTCTTGTGGTGGGCAGGGTTGTGTGGGCCAGAGCCCGTGCTGACGCCTGGGATGGGGCGACCTACGACCTGAGAAGGGCTAGGCCTTTACTCCACCTCGGAGGAGACAGGTACGCTAGCCCTGTGGGGGAAGCCTAGCATCTACACGCGCGGCGAAACTACTGGAACACTACTGCTTTGAAGCCTCTCCCCCTAACGTGCTCGAGGGTTTTCCGCGAGTAAAGCAGGGCAGCAGCCGCTAGGAGCAGCGTGGAAAGAGTTGTAGGCGCGAGGAGGGTCCAGCCGGCACCCTTAGCGACAGCAAGCCTAGTGATGTATCCCGGCCCGAGCAACGGTACAAGCGCTAGGACATGGTGGTTGATCGGTGGGAGGGGGGCTAGCAGAAGCCCCAGGTAGGTTAGAGCGGCGATGTCGAGCAGGGCTGCCGGTATACTTGTTCTTAGGACGGTGGCAGCCAGGATTGCGCCGTAAGCCGTGCCTTGAGCCCACAGCAGCAGGAGCGAGGCAAGGGCTACTCCCGGTGACTTTACGTTAAGCGCGTCTATTCCCATGCTGTAGGAGAGAGTCAGCACCAGCAGAGACGAGATCGACACTGGCACGGCGATGACAAGGCTCCTGCCGGACGCGGCTGCGACCGGCGACACGCCTGAGAACTCCAGCGGCTCCAGCAACCCGAGCTCGGTCAGGTAATCCACCCACCCTCCGATCATCCAGCCAGCGTTGGCGATCACAGCCCAGGCTACGAGCGCCCAGTATGTCTCTCTAGCGAACTCGGGGCCCTGGGAGGAGTAAGCCCCAAAGAGGAATATGGACATCCAGAGGGCGTCGGTCAGCGAACCAGACGCTGTGCTCAGGAAGTAGCGCTTTGTTCTCAAAGCGTGCAGCCAGAGGAGGGCTTTGAGCTTCCTCACGGATAATGTCGATGCCGTTTTTGGCTTTTTTCCACAGCGTAAGCGCCGGCTCATACGTGTATCCCCCTCCTGAGCAGTTCGGACTCGCCCTTGGACACTAGGAATTGGAGGATGCTGTTGAAGAGTAGACTCGTCGTCAGGTAGACGAGCGCCACTGCTGTGATTGCGTCGCCGGCGAGGCCCCCCTCTGTGAGGGCGTGGACGAGCTCGAAGAGGTAGGTGGTCGGCAGGAGCTTCGCGACGGCCTGGACCCATGGGGGTAGGATTGAGATAGGGTAGATTGCGCCGGAGACGAGGAGTATTAGGGGGGCGAGCCAGTCGAGCCAGACGGTCTCCTCCTTAGATGCGAGAACTGAGTAAGCTACGAGCGAGCTGAGGCCAAGCAGGGGCAGAGCGGCCAGAAGCGAGAGCAGGAATATGAGGGAAACATTCAGGAGCGCGGGGGCAAAACCTACGAAGAGGGCGAGCAAGGGGAGGAACTCCGCTGCCTTGAGGAGCGACTCGATCAGGTACCTCGGGATGTAGCTCAGCACCAGAGCGATAGACGGGCTAGACGGCGCCACGGCTATGTATGGTAGAACCCCCAGGAAGCGGAGGGACAGGGCGTTGCCCGCCAGGTCCCAAACTATGTCTATCGATGAGACCACCAGGACGCTGATCATAACGTCTTTGAGCAGTTTCGTGGGGGTTGTTTCCTGGCTGATCGCCGTGAGCGCGAGAAGGACCAGGTAGGGCCGCAGCAGGAGGACTGCTATGAGAGCTGGGCTGTGCCTGTAGAAGGCCAACCACAGGTGAAACCCCGCCTTCAGCTGGGCGATGAAGACCCTGGTGTTCACGGCTAGCCACCCCTCTTAGCCGTCAAAGCCACGAACACGTCCTCAAGGGTTGGCTCCTTGACTGAGACTCCGCGCACTTTCAGCCCGCTGGCTCTGAAGCTGTGCACGAGGGATTCTAGGGCCTCGTCCGCCTTGCTCGCAGGAACGGCGACGGTGAGCTTCTCTACGTTCCCGTGGGCGTGGTGGGTGCTGAGCCTTGCGCCCTCCACCAACTGGAGGGCCTTCACAACCGCTTCGTGCGGGACTCCTGACACTCTCACCTCGATGAACACGGAGTCGGCTATGCTCCTCTTGAGTGACTCAACGCTGTCTACGGCGACGATCCTCCCATCAACCAGTATCGCCACCCTGTCCAGGAGGGTCTCAGCCTCGAACATGTTGTGTGTCGTTAGGAGCACCGTTCTGCCCTGCTTGTGGGCGAGGTCCAGTAGGAGCCCGCGTATCCTCCTTGCGGAGACGGGGTCCAACCCGAGCGTGGGCTCGTCCAGTATTAGGACTTCAGGGTTGCTTAGTAGTGCTCTGGCGATGCTGAGCCTAGCCCTCATACCGAGGCTCATATCCTCGTACGTTTTGTCCGCGTGCTTGTGGAGGCCCACCTCGCGGAGAACCTCCTCGACTCTGCTGTTGAGCCTCGAGCCGTTGAGGCCGTAGAGCATCCCGAAGTACTTCAGGTTCTCCCTGGCCGTCAGCTTGTAGAAGAAGCCTTTCTCGACGCTCAGAGATATGCCTATGTGCTTCCTCACCTCATCTCGATCTTTCACCACATCGAATCCAAGGATGCTGGCTTCACCTCCGTCGGGGAGGAGCAGGGTCGACAGTATCTTGACGAGTGTTGATTTCCCCGCGCCGTTAGGGCCGAGTATCCCGAATAGCTCCCCCCTCCGCACGCTGAAGCTAACGCCTCTAAGAGCCTCGACTACGCTTGTCTCCCAGCGGAGGAAACCCCGCCGGGTCCGGGAGACGTACCTCTTCCTAAGATCCCTAACCTCCACAGCTAGCATACCGCTCACCCTCTGGCTGCAAGTGAGAAGAGCGCGGAGGAATGTACCCTAGTTAAATTTCATTTAGCCTTAGATAAACCTTTCCCTCTTGACAGGAAGTGGGGCAACAGCTTCTCTGTAAGCTTGTCGGCTGAGATCACTCCCAGGAGTCTCCCTTGGGCGTCTATGACGAAGGCGTGGGTTTCACACTCCTTAACCATTAGCTCTGCGAGGCTCCCGATAGGCTCTGAGGGTTGTACCGTCAGAGGCCTCCTGATCGGGAGCGCCTCGACACTGAGGCTTGGGTTTGATAGGTTGAAGCTGAGAACATCCGTTAGCGTCAGGTAGCCTATGAGCTTGCTGTCATTCGTCACGACGGGGAAAACTTCCGCCTCGCGCTTCGCAGCGATAGCGAGCAACTGCTCGAGTCGAGTACTTAGCGTTATGGCGAATGGCTTCTCCGCGAACTCAGCGACACGGTACTTTTCGAGGACCTCCGGTTTCTGCTGCTTGAGGATTGAGTAGACCTCTGCGAGAGTGTAGGTCTCTAAGGGTGGCCGTCTGAGAAGCTGGTCCTCGTAGAAGGTCTCGTGCCCCGAGAGGAAGTAGGCTATTACGGACGCTAGTGATGCGGGCACTATGGCTCCTCCGCCGTAAAGCTCCGCGACGAACACCACGGGCATGATGGCGGTTTTCGTCGTAGAGGCGAGGACAGCTGACATGAAAACGGGGGTGTATCGGGGGTCGAGCCCGAAGAGTCTCGTGTAAGCTAGGCCCATCACAGCGCCGACGTAGAGCGAGGGTATGAAGAGGCCGCCCGAGCCTCCGGAGCTCAGCGTGAGTGAGGTTGCAACTATCTTCAGCAAGAGAAGGGCGGCGAGGAGACCTATGCTTGCGTTGAGCTCGTTCCGGAGAGCCGCTTCTATAACTCCGTACCCTGTGCCCGAGACCTCCGGGAAAAGGGCCACGAGAGTGCCCAGAATGGCTCCGCCTAGAGCGATCCTTTGTGCAAGCCTAAGTCGGGCGAGCCTGCTCTGCACCAGCTTGTAAAACCTGACGAACAAGAGGCCCACAGCCGCCGATGCAACCCCGGCCAAGACCACGTGCAGAGGCTCAACGGTCATCGGGTACTGAGCGAGAAATGGGTAGGCCAGGGTCTCGCCACCGCCCAATGTTAGTACAACGAGGTACGATGCTGCTGATGCCAGGAGCGCTGGCAGGAACACTTCTTTCTCGATATCGAACAGGTACGGGATCTCCAGGGCGAAGAGCGTGCCCGAGAGAGGGGCTCTGAAGATCGCGCTCAGGCCTGCGGCAGCTTCTGCTATCATCAGCCTCCTTCTATCCCCGGCCTCTAAGCGGAAGAGCCTGGAGGCGAGGGATCCTATCCCTCCGCCGAGGTGTAGGCCCGGGCTCTCGAGCCCCGCGCTCCCACCAAGGCTTATCGTTAGGATGGACGACGCGGCGTCGGCGAGCGTTTCCCTGGCTTTTATCTCCCCACCCCTGAAATGGTAGGCGTAGATCACGTTGTGAGTCCCAAGGTGCCTTGCGTAGCCTGTAAGCAGGAGCAGTACTAGCGACGACGCGGCTAGCCCGACCATAGGTAGGGCGGCACGCGCGAACACACTTGCCGAGCTCAGTCTTTGGGCTACGCTCGAGAGAGTGTTGAAGAGCCCGAGATAAGCTAGGCTAAAAACCCCTACGAGCAAGCCCGTCGCTACCGAGTAGGTGAGAAAGAGGAGCTCTTGCGAGTCAACTTCTAAAATCTTTGACAAACCCTGCATCGCCACTTTCATACCGCCGCACCCAGCTTGTACCAAACAGAGGTAGCTCTAGAGCCCCGGGCCCAGCGGGCCGGCCAGGACTAATAATTTCTGTCTCGCGTCTTCGAATGTCTAGTTGCATTAAAGCTTTTCATGCTTAGGCTCGCTGACAGCGAGGTTGCCAACGCTAGGACGCTCGCAAACGATATTGGCTCGAAGCCGAAAGCGGCGTTTGCGGCTCCGCTGAGGGGTGGAGCCGCGGCGTAGCCTAAACCTATGAAGGCCTCGAACAGAGAGGTCGCCTTCTCGATTCCACTGCCTCGGCTGAAGACGAGGTCGAGCGCGGTCGCGTAGATCATCCCTTGAGCGTACCCTATGAGGCCGGAGATCAGCGCCACAAGTATGGGGTTTGCGGTTGAGGTCAAGCCGAGGCCAGCTAGAAAACCCAGCATAGCCAGCAGAGGGTTCCTGAGCGATCTAGGGGCTTTATCGTAGAAGAAGAATGTGGCTGTCCTCGTCAGGAGCATTGTGAAGTTGACGAGCGAGATGTAGTCGCGTGACAAGCTCCTGCTCTCAACGAACAGAGGATAGAATGTGAAAACCCCGCTAGACGAGGCAGAGTAGGCTATGCAGTACGCCCAGGGGGCCCAGAGCAGGAGCAGATCCCTCGTGCCCGCATCCCCAGCATGTCTATACACGCTCGAACTGCTGCCCTTAATCCTGAGCCCTAACGCAGATTGAGAGATAGAGAGAGCGGTGTATGCAACGAAGAGTAGCTTTAAGTCGAGCTTGAGGAGGGTGGAGGTGAGGAGAGCTCCGACGAGCGAGCCGGAGCTCCACGAGAATGAAAACTTAGACACCGACGACCCGCTACGAGATAGGTGTGCTTCAACCGCCGGCCAAAAGAGCCCGAAGCCCAGCAAGACGAGGCTGGAGGAAGCCAGTATCCCCGTGAATGTTTTAGAGAACAGCAGCGCGGCGAAGCCTGCTGACATTACGCCGAAAGCCAAGGCGATGATCTTAGAGCCGGATAAGCGGTTGTGAGCCGCCGAAGACGTCAATGATCCGGCCACGTACACGAACGACGCGACGCCCGAGATCACGCTGATCTGAAGCTCGTCGAGTGAGAGGCTGTAGGCGTAGAGGACGAGGGCTGGAGTGAAGACCGCCTGCAGGAAGGAGGCCATGAAGGACAGGATGTAGGCTGGCTCCAAGCGCGTTCCCCTTTGGGTCTAGCCGGCTCTTAGAAAAACTTTCCGCACCGCCAGGCCTGAAGCGGTGCCTGAGGGGCAGGCAACGTTAACGAGTATCACAACGAGAGCTCGATCGCTTGGCCTTCCACTCGTATCGATAAGGCGCCGGCGCCGCTACTACCTTCCACAGCTACCTGAAAAACCTCCCTAATTGGACGTGAGCACCGTTAAATGAAGTGGGTGATAGTGATTGATTCTACAGGCTTACGACGAGGCTCTCGAGGAAGGGTGTTAGTAGCGTCAGCAGGAAGCCGTGAATAATGCTCGGGATGGAGGCCTCGTCTCCGTAAGTGTAGACGTATACTGGCAGCGTGTTGTCCATGGTAGTGGCTCCACCGAGGCTGATCATAGACGCCCTGGGTTTCCTGAGAGTGGGCACGAGGATGAACGTCAGCTGCTCCCTCAGCACGTTCGTGAGGAATGCTGTGAAGCCCCAAGCTGGGCCGTAAACCTGCGCCACAAACGGGCCCGCGAAGCTGTACCACCCTAGGCCGAGCATCGTAGCCAGAGACGCTTCTAGGGGCACCGCGAGGGTTAGCGAGGCGAGGAAACCTGTAGCCAGCGCAGAAACTATGCTCAAACCGGTCGCCTTCATGGCTACCGCTCCGCCTTTCCTAACAGCGTCCACGGTCACGGCGTCAGCGGTTGTGAGCCCAGTGGCAATTATCACAGCGTAGACCTCTAAAGTTACAGCGGAGCTTATTAAGCTGGACAGGCGTTCGCCAACTAAGAGGCCCGCTACCCAGCCCCCCGCGATTGAAAGGAGCAACACCGGGTCGGCTCTTCCCCTAGCTTTCCCGCCGGGGTTTCCAGAGGAGCCCCTGTCGATCATCATTCCGAGAAGTAGCGTGACGGCTGTCAGCAAAGCTAGCATCACAGCAGATGTCGCAAGGCTTTGTAAGAGCACCGCGGCGCCGTGCGTCGAGGCCCAGAGCGAGATAGTGAACACCAAAGTGGCTACGACGAGCTTGAAGGCGGCTTCGGGGATCTTAACCTTGAGGAGTCTTCCAAGAGCTATGGACGCCACGAAGGCGAGTAGGATGCCCGCTGAGCTCAGCTCCATGCAAATGTCCAACTCATCGTAGGTGTAATGTTTTTAAACTTTCGTAGTAATGGGCTGGAAAGGTTTAGGTGCAGACGCTGAAGACAGCCTTGGTTACGGCCGCGCCTGGCTCATCTGCCCCCTTCACTTTTCTGAGAGCCCCCTTGCGGGGTCATGGGTCGCCCCTTTCCGGGGCGGGCCGCCCTGGCTGGGCGGCCTTCAGCCCGTGTCGCCGCGGGCACATACCCTCCTCGCGCCGCGCGCAGCACCCGCTAGTCCCCCAGGTGGGGGAGCTGCGGGAGCTGTGGCTGGGGCATGCTGGCCTGTCTCTGGAGCCGTGGGTCGTGGCATGTAGTACCTCTTCGCCAGTGCTCGTGGGTGGCTCTGTAGCCAGCTCTGCAGCGCCTGGAGGTGCTTTTCGGCTGTGCATGCTTTTAGGAAGAGCTTGGCGGCGTTGAACGCCGCGGCCCAGTCTCTCCCCCAGACCAGGCCGCAGCCCTCGCAGCGGTAGTAGCGCTTCTGAACCTCTACCCCCTCTTTCCCGCAGAGGGGGCACCGCCTGCCCGAGACGTTGTTGTCAGGCTTGAGCCACCTGACGCCCTCGTAGAGGGCGAGGTTCTCAAGCCGCTTTGCTATTCTCAGCAGCGTCCTCTGCAGTTGCGAGCCTCTGAGGGACTCGGCCTGGGGCACGTCGACGACAACGACGACTGTGTAGCCTTGATCCCGTAGCTTTCTTATCAACGCTCTCAGCTCTCTGAGCACGCTACGAATCCAGCCGTCGTTGAGCTTTCGAATCTTCCTGAGGGCCTGCCTAGCTATTCTCTCAGCCCTCTCCGGCGTCAGGTTCATTTTCGCTCTCAGTTTCTCCGCCAGCCTCAAGGCCTCCTCCACCGCGCAGCCCCTCCCCTCTCTCCGCAGCTTTTCGACGTCCCTCCTCTCCCTGAACCTCTCTACGGCCTCACTCCAGAACTTAACCTTGGAGTAGCTGTGCATAATGGCCGCGAGCAGTCAGCATGGTGGTGTTAGGCGGCTTAAACACGCGTTGCACCACCAGCTTGGCTTCGCCGTCGAAGGCGAAGGCAATGAGGTAGAGGCCGTGGCTACTGTTCACGTCCACCGCTATGACAGCCAGCTTGCCGTCGCCGTCCCACCATGTAGTTTTAACCTCGCGGTGCGTCACTAGGCGAAGCCTCCCCCTAGCTGTTAGCTGCAACGTCAGCTTCAAATCTGGGAAACGCTCAACGTCCTCGAGCACCGCCCTAATCAGCGATGGCTTCAGCCTCACCGCGACGCCAGCGCTGGGCACGCGTAGTTCTTTTCCGTCGACGTTAAGGACTGCTACAGCGTTGCCCTTGCCGTGAAGCCTCTCACCACTGTTGACCACCTTGACGAGTAGCGGTACTGGAGGCGGAGTGAACCCGTTGCGCCTCTTAGACTTCCTCCTGGCCTCGGCAACCATGCTCCGCCATTCCACTGCGTAATAGAAGAGGCCCTTCGGCAGTCCCGCTGTCTTCGAAGCCTCCCCAGCCAGCTCCTCGCTGAACTTCTCCGGTTCCCTCCTGAACGCGTCGCCGTGCTTCTTTCTGAGGGCCTTACACGCCTGCTTAACTGCGCTGGACAGCCTCACGTACAGCCGTTGCAGTCTTTGCCTCTTTTCCCTGTTGGTCTTGACTTCCCAGACCCTGTAGGCGTCAACGTGTCTCTCGCCGCTCCCCTCGCCTTTCCGGCCCACGCTCCCACCTCCAGGGAACTGTTGCGGCCCCGGGCCCTTTCTGCGCTTCAGCCCCACATTACACTGAGCTACGCGGCCTTATATCCCTGCGCCGAAAATAAACGCCGAAAGTGAAAACACGGCAAACAGGGAAGAATTCATGCAGGCTCAGACCGGCTAAGCTGGAGGACCGCCTGAGGCTGCTGGACTACGGCTCCCTGAAAAAGCGTCGCACCCAGCCGGTGTGACGGTCTCGCTGAGGCTTGCCTGCGCCCTCCATGGAGACAGCACCCGAGCAGGCCCTGAAGGAGGCACACTTATAAACCCGGCGGTGAGGCCCGCTCAGCTCGTAATTGCCCTAAAGGAGCTGCTACAGCCAGGCTCTGTGGTTGTGAACCTCGTGACTCCGACCGCTTTCGCGCTGACACCGAAGCTCGCGACTTACACCGCCTCCAAGGCGGCGCTGCATGTACTCTCTGCCGCCCTCGAGAGGGAGCTCAAGAGTAGGGGGGTTCGAGTTGTGAGAGTGTACCCTGGTGCAACAGCAACTGAGTTCTTCGAGAGGACGGGAGCCCGGACGCCACGCTTCGCCGTTAGGCCGGAGACCGTGGCCAAGAAAGTCGTCGCGTGCGTGGAGAAAGGTTGCAGGGAGGTGTTCGTACCGGGCCTGCTGGGCTTCCTGCAGGTATTCTCGCCCCTTAACCTCTACCGCGCTTAGCGCTCTTCGCCGCTTCCTCTCCCGCCACAGCTTCGTACAGCTGGCACAGGTTCTCGATAACCACGACTCTACTGTCTATGCTTTGCTCGGGGTTCAGCATCCCCGTTTTGACCAGTATGGACTGGAACCCGGCCTGGGCCACGCTGTTGGCGTGCTCGACGCGGTCGTCGACGTGGGCCACTTCCTCGAAGGAGGTGCCGTACTTGGAGGCTAGGCTAGCTAGGGCATCTACTCTCGAGGGAGCGTCATCGGGCACTACGATTATCTCGTCGAAAAACTTCGAGAGCTCGCCTAGATCCATCCTCCTCCTCTTCATGCCGGGCACGCCGTCCCCGCCCGACACAGACACCACAACCTTTCCCCTGCTTTTGAGCTCGCGCAGCAGCCTGATCGCGCAAGGCAGGGTCTGCGACGCCTTCACCCGAGCCTCGAGCAGTAGCTCGGTGAACTCCCTCGGGTCCGGGCTCAGCTTCAGGCCTCTCTTCGCCGCGGCTTCCAAGAGGATGTCGAGCATTTTCGAGTAGTCCATGGTGCCGCTCTTTTCGCGGCTGAGCCACTCCTCCACGGCTTCGTCGGCCACAGGTTGAAGCATGCTTGCCGGCACCCCTATGTAAAGCAGCAGAATCTCGATGACGTCGCGCATGTAGCTGTAGCTGTCTACGATAGTGCCGTCGATATCGAATGAGAAGACCCTCACCCGCTCCACTAGCTGCTTCAAGTCCTGCATGTGGGTTCAGCTACCAAAGGGGCGCGCGTTTAAATTACTTTAGCTTTAGAGGGGGCGTACTTGTGCTTTTTAGCTTTTCCCTGGTTTCCTCCCGTGCTCGACCTACGGTTTCCCCCGCTTCCAGCGGGTTAGAGGGAGGTTGTGTGAGAGTGTTCGAGCAACGTCCCCGTGCTCCAGGTTCGCCACGACACAGCAGACATGGGGCCAGGTAGAGTGGGGAAAACAAAGAGAGGAGAGAAAAGGCTTAACTGTTTTCAGCCCCAGGATCTTGATGCGAAGGTACTCGGAGAGGCTCAGGCCCCTCTCCCCTGCCTCTCTCCTCAGCCCCTCCTTCTCAACCGGCGTGGCGCGGGCGCAGACGATCTCCGAGCGCTAAGCCTTCCCGAGCACGACGCGGTAGTCCGTCACGTCCACGGCCCCTAACCTCGCAGACCTAGCAGGCTTATGTGAGCGTTTATAACCCCATCCCCGCCCGTAGCTGTGAGGGTCGAGGTCGGCGGTGAGGCCTGGGAGGGGGCGTCGCGAGGTGGCTCGAGCTGACAGGCCTCACAAGGATGTTGTGGCGCCTGAGGCAGCCTAAGCCGCTCAGCAAGACCTTCGGCACAAGCTGCATATCCTCGCTCTGCGCACGTAGCCGTAAGCCCTGAAAAAGCAACCAACCTTCAACAGAATGTAACAATGTTATACTTTCAACGTTAACATCGGAGCACATATTAACCCCCTCCGCTCAGGGAAGAATGAGGCCCGCAGCCGCAAGAGGTGGCCGGTGAAGGGTGAGCCGGCCTCGGGGGCGCGGGCCAGGGTGCTTCCCCGAGAAAACTGGCGCCGCATGGTGGCGCCTGCACTCTCGGGGAAAAGAGAGTGGAGCGGGTGGGGGAGTGGTGTGGCTGACCCCCGTGAGAGAAAAATAACGGTCGAGGGCTTCAGGGTGCTGAGGTTCAGGGCTGAGCTGCCCAAAGAGCTCAGGGAGTTCATTGAGCGGGTGTACCAGCCGGAAGCTTCGCTGAGGTTCTGGCAGAGGCTACTTGGCCTGGACAGCAAGGAGCTCGAAGGCGCGTGGAAGGCTGTGCCGTGGGCTTACAGGGACGCGTTCGACAAAATGGTGCAACCGAGCACTGCGTCGAAGAGGAGGAGTTACCTGCGTTTCCCGCTACTTTCGTGGATGCTGAGGCGCACAGGGGCGAACGTGCAGGGTGCCGAGCTGATAATCAGGCTCTACAGGAGAACCTACAGGATCCCTCTGCCCGAGCGCGGAGCGGAGTGGCTGGGGAGGCAGGAGGATGCTTGCAGGGAATCCGGAGGGGAGATGTCGAGGTACGTTGCCGTGAAGAGCGATGGGCAGGTGAGCGTCGTGCTCCACTGCTCTCACAGCCTGAGCGTGGAGGAGTTGCTCGAGAACCTGGAAGTAATCGCAGTAGTCGACGTCAACAGCAGTCACGGCTTCTATTTCCTCGCCTACGACCTCAGAAGCGGGAGCTTCAGGATCCGCAGGTTCAAGATTCCGAAAATCGACTGGAGGAGGATAAAGGAGCTACAGCGCAACGCAACTAAGTCCAGGAAGCCGGGCGCCTGGGCCACCGCTCGTTGCGCGCTGAGGAAAGCGCACAGGCGCCGCAGAGCCGCATTGCTGAGTGCTGTCGCGGAGGCGACTAAGGAGCTCAGGGGAAAGAGGGCTGTAGCGTTCATCGATGTGCCATTCGACGAGTCTCTGAGGAACAGCGGCCTTCAGAGGACTCTGCGCAGCTTCGCGAGGAGGCTGGAGAACGCCCTCGGATTCCACGGCATTCCAGTAATCGAGAGGACTCTGCCCTCGAAGAGGTGCCCGCTCTGCGGAGGCAAGCTGGAGGAGGTCAGAAAGAGGGGGAGGACGAGGGTGATGAAGTGCAGGGAGTGCGGCATGGAGTTCGAGCGCGACAGCGTGCCGGCGCTTCATGTATTAAAGCTGTTCATAGAGGAAGCCGAGGTCGAGGAGCTCGCCGAAAGGCTGGCGAAGCGCTCGGCCTCCATGCTGCTTCTCTTCGGACAAACGCGCGCCCGGTATATGAGCGTGAAGTAAAAGCTTTTACATATAAGGACTCTGGATGAGATTAAAAATAAATAGTTTCCGAAGAGTTTTAAAGACAATGCTGCAAAGGAAGATAGTTCTCGTCGTGGACCAGGGCACCACGGGGACGCGCGTGGCTTTATACGATGAGAACGGAAACCCTGTCCCGGGAGGCTGGGCCTACCGCGAGCACACACAGATATACCCCCGGCCGGGTTGGGTTGAGCACAACCCCTTGGAGATATGGGAGAAGGTTCTAGTCTGCATGAAGGAGGCCCTCGACCGCTCTAAAGTTGATCCACGAGATATCGCTGCTATAGGTGTAACAAACCAGCGCGAGACTATAGTGGTGTGGGACCCGAGGACCGGCCAGCCCCTCTACAACGCTATAGTTTGGCAAGACCGTCGAACAGCCCCCATAACCGACAAGCTCAGGGAAAACTACTTCGACGTGATCTACGGGAAGACGGGCCTTGTCCCCGACCCCTACTTCTCGGGAAGCAAGATCCAGTGGCTTCTCGAGAACGTGGGCACGCTCAGGGATAAAGCCCTGAAGGGTGAGGCGGTCTTCGGAACGATAGACAGCTGGATCATCTGGAACCTTACCAAGGGCTCTCCAAACACGCTTACGCCTGGGAGAGGCGGAGCTCACGTGACAGACTACTCGAACGCCTCTAGAACGATGCTCTTCAACATACGGCGCCTCGAGTGGGACGCGGAGCTTCTCGAGCTCATGGGGAACATACCTGAGGAGAGCTTACCGCTTCCGCGCCCCTCCAGCGAGAAAGAGGCGTATGGCTACACGGGTCCCGAGCTGGACGGCATCTTCAACGGCCAAAAGGTGCCTGTTACCGGCGACGCCGGGGACCAGCAGGCAGCCCTGTTTGGGCAGGCGGGCTTTGAGCCGGGGGAGGTGAAGTGCACCTACGGGACCGGTAACTTCATACTCATGAACACGGGGGAGAGAGTGGTCAAATCCGAGAACAACCTCCTCAGCACGGTATTCTACAGCCTCGAGCAGGGCAGAGCTGTCTACGCGCTGGAGGGAAGCGTTTTCATAACAGGCGCCGCTATTCAATGGCTCCGCGACGGCCTGAAGATCATAGAGGTTTCCCCCGAGGTGGATCCGCTAGCCGAGTCGGCTGACGATACAGGCGGTTTGTACTTCGTCCCCGCTTTCACGGGTCTCGGGGCCCCCTACTGGGACCCTTACGCGAGGGGGCTGATCATAGGGATCACCAGGGGGACTACCAGGCGCCACATTGCACGCGCGGTGATAGAGAGCATAGCATACCTGACCCGCGACGTCGTGGAGGCTATGGAGAAGGACACCGCCTCCCGGATCAGGTCGCTTAAAGCTGACGGTGGGGCTTCGAGGAGCGACGTTCTCCTTCAGTTCCAGGCGGACATACTGGGCGTGGATGTCATCAGGCCGCTGGTGCGCGAGACCACCTCCCTTGGGGCAGCATTCCTAGCCGGTCTCGCCGTCGGCGTTTGGGGGAGCTTAGAGGAAATCAGGAAAACGTGGAAAGCGGAAAGGGTCTTCAAGCCAGCGATGGATCCTGAGAAGCGTGAGAGACTCTACAGAGGCTGGAAGGCGGCCGTCGCGAGGGCTCTCAACTGGGCTAGGGAAGTGCCCTGGGCGTACGGTTACGGTACGTAAATAATCTTGTTACAAAAAATTGAAATATATATTTTAGTTATAGGTGTTGAGGCCCTTGACCAAAAGCGTCCTGGTTATTGGCGGCGGAGTGACTGGGGTAGCTATAGCCTACGACCTCGCGTCACGAGGCCTAAGCGTCACCTTGGTTGAGAGAGGCTCGCTTGGCGCAGGCACTAGCGGTAGAACCCACGGCCTCCTGCACAGCGGGTGCAGGTACATAGCCGATGCTGAGGTTGCCCGGGAGTGCTACAGCGAGAACGTGACTTTAAGGAGGATAGCTCCTTTCCTGTTCGAGAAGAACGGCGGCCTCTTCGTCGCGGTCACCGAGGATGACCTAAGGTACAAGGACTTCTTCCTGAAGCAGTGCGAGAGAGCCGGGATACCCGTCGAGGAAGTCCCGAGGGAGGAGGCTCTCAGGCTTGAGCCAAACCTTAACCCGGACCTCAAAGCCGCGGTGAAGGTCCCCGACGGGACCTTCGACCCCCTCAAAGTGATCCTCAGCTTTGCAGCCTCGGCCAAGCTCAGCGGTGCGGTCATAAAGCCTTTCAACGAGGTGGTCGGCTTCAAGGTTGAGGGGGGCAGAGTTACCAGCGTGAAAGTGCTCGACAAGACGGTCCCTCGGGAGTACGAGGTTAAGCCTGACTTCGTAGTCAACGCAACGGGGGCTTGGGCTGACAAGGTGGCTCGGCTCGCAGGCCTTCGCGTCCCCGTCAAGCCCAGCCCCGGAGTGATGGTCGCCCTCGACGGCAGGATTGGTAACATGGTCTTCAACAGGCTGAACAAGCCGGGCGACGGCGACATCATAGTCCACCACCGGGGGACGAGCGTGGTGGGGACCACTTCTTGGGTTGTGGAGGACCCGGACTCTGTTAAACCTCCTAGGGAGCACGTAGAGCTCATGGTGAAGAGGGGGTCGGAGCTGGCACCCATTGTTTCGAGGCTGAAGATCAAGGCCGTTTACGTCTCTTCGAGGCCTCTCATCGGGGAAGGGGCTGCTAGCACTGGGAGGGAAGTCAGCAGGAGCTTTGCTGTGATCGACCACTCCCGGGACGGTGCGGAGAACTTCGTGAGCATAATCGGCGGGAAGTTCACAACGGCGAGGCTTATGGCAGAGAAGCTGGGCGACTTTGTAGCCGAGAGGCTGGGCGCAGCGAAGGAGTCGCAGACAGCTAGCAGGCCCCTTGCCCCCTACTGGCTGTTTTTCGAGGGGTGAGGTTCCATGAGGTTCCGAGTTGTGATCAAGAGGGTTAAGGCTGGGGGTGAGCCGAGGTTCGACGCCTTCGACGTTGAAGCCGACCCGTCTGAGAGCGTACTGGACGTTGTTGAGAGGATAAGCCTTGAGAAGGATAGGACTCTGGCGTTTGAGCACGCCTGCCACCACGGGGTCTGTGGCGCGTGCGGTATGGTGATTAACGGGGTCGAGAGGCTTGCGTGCATCACGCGCATAGGGGAAGTCGCTAAGGGAGGTGTAGTGGTCCTTGAGCCTCTCAGGGGTTTCAAGGTGATCAGCGACCTGGCAGTAGACAAGTCCAGGATGTTTGGAAAGTACAAGCTCGTTACTCCCTCGACGCTTGAGATAGTCGACGGTGGGCTTCAAGAGGTTCAGCTTGAGAAGCTCTACGACTGCATCGAGTGCGGGATATGCTACTCTGCCTGCCCGATCGCCAACACCTTCCCCGAGTACCTTGGCCCCTCGCTGCTCGCCCTGATCTCTAAAAGCGGCGACGGCAAAGTTCCAGCGGTTGTGGACTCTCGGGCTGGGGTGTGGGCTTGCCACGCGGCTTTTGAGTGTAGCGTCAGGTGTCCGGTTGGCTTTAAACCCGGTGAATCTATTATGCGCCTCCGCCGCAGGCTCCTGAAGGGGGAATTACGGGTTGAGGGGTGAGGCTATGGGATTGAGGGAGGTGTTGGAGAGCTGGTTCAGGTTGAAGGGGCGAAGCCTTGAGCACTTGTCCTTCGCGGCGAGAAGACTAGCCGGTATCATTATGGCGCTGTACCTTCTGCTACACCTGGTCGACATATCTACCCTCGCTCTGGGTGAGGAGGCTTACTCCGCTTTGCTAAACCTGTTCTCGGGGAGGCTCGGTCTCCTCGCTGACTCTCTGCTGTGGAGCATCCTGGTGATTCACGGGACCCTGGGGGTCTACTCGGCCTTTGTCGAGGCTGGGTACTTTCTGCAACACAGGCGCACTCTGCTCGTGATGGCCTGGATTTCGGCTATCATGTTGATAGCTATAGGTGTGTGGGTGATTGCCGGTGTCCTCGCGTAAGGGTGGCCTCGGCTGGGTGCTCCAGGCTTTGACCGGTGCAGTCCTCACAGTTGTCGTCGTAGCTCACCTGGTGAGAGTCCACCTGCAGGGATCCTACAAGGGTCTTCCCACGTACGGGGAGGTTCTGATGGCCTTCAAAAACCCGCTCGTGGTTGCGTCTGAACTTGCGCTGCTGGTCGCTGCGCTGTACCACGCTCTATATGGGCTCCACATGGTTCTGGTTGAGGCAAAGCTGGTCTCAGAGGGGAAGTCGAGGAAAATGCTGTCCACGCTAGGCATTCTCCTCTTCGCTTACGCACTCCTCCTGACGCTCTATCTAGCGGCGAAGCCTTATCCTTAGAGCTGCGCTACGGGGGATCACTTCCCGTAAACCTGGCTCTATCTGCGCGCCGTCCACGGCGAGGCTCTCTTCCAGGTAAAGCAGAACAGGCTTTCTCTCCTTTAGGTAGACAGTGAGCTCTCCCTCACCTCTATCAACGCGGGCTATCACTGCGGGAGACACGTAGAGCTGCCTAGTGCCTATGACGCTTAAACCGTCCCTTACAGGCGAGATCACGTAGAGACGCACGCCGCCTGGCTCGAGCTTCCCAGCGACATCTTCCTCGACGCCCACCTTCACCGCTTGGTTGCTGAAGTACTCGTAGACAACAACCTTTCCTTCCCGAGCCCCCAGCTCCTTGGGCTTAAACGTGTATGAAACCTCCTCGTCGCCCTTGTATATGTTGAAAGCTGCCAGCAGGTGGTAGACGCCCAGGCCCGGCACCGTGATGCTGTTTGCAAGCTTAAGAGCCACCTTCTCGTTGTAGGGATCCAGCATGACAGTATCGCGCGTCGGCAGAGCGGGGCCGTCCAGGCTGGGTATCTCCCCGCTGTCAAACACGAGGGGTTTCAGCACCTCGGCTCGGGTTTTACCGGGCTCGTCTGTAACGTAGATAGGCCCGCCGCTGATCGCCCTCGCCACCGCGTGGGGGAGGGCCAGAGGGTCATAGGACTGGAACATGTCCCAGTCGGGCCACGCGAGCTGGGAGAGCCAGATCGAGTTGTAGGCGTTGAAGTAGAGGTGCAGCTTAGACCTGGACGAGCTGTGGGGCACGCTGTAGTCGATAGACGCTCTCGTCACATTCGACCTGAACCAGTTGAAGAAGTGCTCTGGGTTGAGCGACATGCAGTTCAGCACGTCCAACCCGTGCAGGGCGGCTGCGGCTTCGATGGCCTCGTGTAGCATACGAGACGCGTCGCCGACGGGGTACTTCTCGGAGTAAACTGTGGAGACAGCGTACTGGTTGTCGACCTTGATGAAGTCGAACCCCTTCGATTTGATGAGCCTAAACCACTCCGAGTAAAAGCGGAACGAGGACTCCGGCTTAGGCACGAGTAAACCCCCAACTTCCTCCAGCTCCTCTCTGAAGGAGTGGGCAAGGTGGCTTTCGGGGTGTATACCGTTCCAGTAGCCGTTTAGCGTCAACCAGATGCCCACGCTTCTGGCGCCGCTTTGCCTTAAACGGGATACAGCATAAGCGAGACCGTCTGGGAACTTCTCCCTGTCTTCATCGAAGCTCCTGAGCATCCCGTCCTTCTCCTCCATCCAGCCGTCGTCTAGTAGAACCATCCGCACAGGCGCCTTCGCCATGATCTCACGAGCACCCTCCACGAGCTTCTCCTGGTTCACGTCGCGCCAGAACGCGTTCCAGGTGCACCATCCCAAGAAGCGCAGGGGTTCCGAGAAGGGCTTACTGCTCCTGAGGGAGCACGTCCTGCCCAGGTGTGAAGCCACGGCCTTGTACACCGCCTCTACAGCGCTGTAGGGGTCTTCTGAGAGCGCATACGCTAGGAGAGGGGCTTCCATCCACTCGCGCCTAGCTCTCGAAGTCACGACGAGCCTCAGCACTCCCTCCGCCGGCTCAGTGAAGTACGGTGCAAACCCGTCTGCGGGGACACATAGGACGAAGACGAAGCCTTCTTCGACCTCGAGCATGAGCTGGTTTATCTTCAGCGACCTGGGCATCCCGCTCAGCTTCTCGGTGTGCCATGGAAACGTCCACGGGCTAGCCATGAACTCTCCAACCTCTTGGGCTTGCGGGTAGTCGTAAGGCTCGTTGGTTCCGCCCATGTACCCAGGCGAGTCGTACGTGTGGTGGAAGACCAGGGCGCGGCGGAAACGTGGGAGCTTCACGTCGGCTACGGCCGCCACGCCTTCAGGCGTCGTAACGCCGCTACCTTTGAGAAGGAGGAGACGGGCGGCGAGAACACCCCCCTCTCTAACCCTTACTTCTCGCTCACGCTCCGTAAGGTAGGCCTCCGCGGGGGTGGCTTCCTTCAGAAAGCCTCCCGTAGAGACCTCGAGCCTGGCGACCGAGAGTTTAAACTGTGGGCTCAAGATGCATCGTAAAAAAGAAGGGTTTATTCAAGTTAAAAAAAGTGTTTTACTTGCCTTTACCTCGCGGGCCCTTGCCTGGGCCGGTTTGCTGCTCACCGCTCTCTTCACTTCCGGCGTTCTCCCCGAGCTTCTTCTCGAGGCCCGGCGGAAGCGGCTTCTCCTTTGGCGGCTTGAAAGTCGGCGGGGCGCTTATCTCCTTCTCGGCTCCATGCTTCTCCTTGATCTTCTCCTTCAGTTGCTTGACCGCGTCGTTCAAGCCCTTAGCCATGTTCCTGACCTCGTTTTCAACCTCTTTCAGCACTGCGGCAGTCTCGTTGAGACCCGTCCTGGTCCTGTTGCGTATTTCCTTGAGCTTGGGACCTGTGTGGTTGAGGAGGGATGCGTTGAGGAACGACGTCTCATTCTTCTTTAGGAGCCCGAGCTTCATCGCTCTGATGACTGTAACGTGAAGCGATACCCTGTTCAGTTCCGCGTTGATCAGCCCGAGTATCTTCTTGACCACAGCCAGGTTGGCCGCTAGCTGTGCAACTGTGATGTTCCCGCTGCTCAGCTGCGCCTCGGTTTGGGAGAGGATATCCTTCGCGTAAGCTATAAGCGCATACACGTACGTGAGATTGTACTGCGACTGGTTGAGCTTGGATAGCGTGGACTCGAGCTCGCTGAGCCTGGCTTTCAGGACTTGTAGCTGCAGTGTGAGGGCTGTTCTGCTGAGGGCCACGCTCATGTTGTAGTGGAGGGACAAGTTCACCTCCGTCCGGTTCTGCGGGGCCTCGACCTCGATCTCGAGCTCCAGGCCTGCCTTCTCGGCAAGCTTCTCGATGAGTTCTATAGCGGTGTCGTATGTGTTAAGCGAGTAGATGGCGTAGAGCTTGGCCCCGGTGATGTTCCCGGAGGTGTAGAGCTGAACGCTCGTGTTCAGGTAGCTGTCTGCTTCCAAGAGGAGTGACTCGATCTCTGAGATGTTCGGCGCGTACAGCGTTGTGTTTACGGCGGAGGCGAGGTAGGAGAACTTTTCATAAGCAATCCCCCGCAGCCTCTTAGCGTTGGCTATCAGTGCCTCAACCGAAGAGTCCTCTGAGGCCTGCACCTGGGATACTGCCATCAGCGACACGAGCAGCGCTATCAGCCCAAGGGCTACCAGCTTCTGCTTCATGCTTGCTCAATAGCAATGAGCCCTGGGGGGTAATTAGGAAAACTGCGGTAACCCACGAGAAAAGGACTTTCCGCCTCGGGAAAAACGAAAACATCAATTTTATTTCACCGTTTAGCCGTGAAGCCGGTGGCGCATGAAGGTCAGCAGAGTTGACAGCGCTGTCGGAAGCATCCTTGAAGTCGAGCTGCAAGACGGCGAGGAGGCAGTAGTGGTTTCCGACACGCACCTCGGGCTGAGGTTTCGCGGTCGAAGCCTGTCGAGGTACGAGGACTTCGCGGAGTTCCTGGCTAAGTACTGCCGCGACGAGAAGGTTAGCCTAGTAGTGCTACTGGGAGACATCTTCGAGTTCTGGAACGCCAGCGTGGGAGACATAGTTAGGAGCGCCTACGACCCGGTCAAGGAGCTCGCTAAAGCCGACAAGACGATAGTTTACGTCGCGGGAAACCACGACAGGATCATCGCGAACCTCCGCCTCGAAAGCAGGAGGGGGAGAGGAGACCTCTACGTGGTGCCCGACTTCTTTATCCTGAAGGTCGGCGGCAGGAGGTTCCTCCTCCTGCACGGGCACCAGCTGGACACCCTGTTCTTAAGGGTTAAGAGCCTCTGGAAGCTGCAAAGCTACATATACGTACTCTCCGAGTCCCTGTTCTACCTTCCAGGCCCGCTCGAGTGGGTTTTCGCCGGCCTGTCCACGCTCATCCTCCTACTTATACTCGCAACCTTCGGGGTCTCGAGCCTCAGCGGCGAGCTACTCCTCGGCTTGGCGGCTTTCTTCCTCCTCTCCCCGATGATAATCCTCTCGTGGCGCAAGCTACAGGATAAAGTGTGGTACGGCCTCATCCAAGGCCTCGCAGCCAGGGTTTTCAGGAGCAGGCTCCGGGGAAAAAGCCTCAGCAACATCGCGGTCAGCAAGCCGCTACACGCGCTCCTAGACATGCTCGAGAGTGTCCCCGAGATCGGGAGGGTTGACGGGGTCATTCTCGGCCACACTCACGTCCCGGAGCTTCTAGTCGAGAACAGCCGCATCTTCGCGAACTCGGGCTCCTGGGTTGAGAACGGCGTGAACGACTGCTGCACCTTCGTAAGGTTGTCCAGCAGGCTTATCGAGCTTGGAAAGTGGGAAGGAGGCGTCGCGAAGACCCTCAGGACTGCTGAGCTACCAGCGGAACAACTTTAATTAGCTTCGGTAAATTACTCCGTACGGCTGAGGACTTTGAGCTACTACACCTGCATGGCGGACAAGCTCAGGAGCGGGGACTTCAGCCTGTGCGATATCGCTTCTTGCGCCCAGAGTCACTGGAGTGAGATCGAGGAAGTTATCTCAAGCGTAGTAGGCCAAGAGGAGTCTGAGAGGATTAGGGAGAGGATCCGCGTGCTCGCGGAGGTTAAGGGTCGTTGCAGTCCCGGCAGCGAGGACCTGAACTTACTCTCCCTAATGGTGGAAACTTTCCTAGGAGGGCTCGGCTTATCGTCCATAGACCGGGATGTTGCGGCGAGGCTGGAGGAGCTCTGCAGCCTCTTTGCGGAGAACAACGTCCTGACTGAGGGCAGAGCAAGGCTCTGGAGGAGGGTTGTTGCCGAGATAAAGGAAAGGCTCTCTAAGGGGCTCGTGGTCTTCGACGGTGACGGCGCTACCCCTCTCCTAGCAGTGGGGGCTGACGACCTGCCCTGGGCGTTGGGCTACGTTTGGCCCCTGTTCGTGGAGCAGGTCAGGGGGAAGGGGGTGGACGCTGTCGTCGACGAGGCCCTCTCAGCCATCCACGCTGGGAGAGGAGTCGAGCTTGCAGGGCCCCCTGGTACCGGGAAGCTGGCGCTGATGTACCAGATCCTCGTGGATTTGTCGAAAGACGGCTTCACCCTCTACGCCGGCCAGCAGGATGCCGCGGGCGTGCTGCACGGTAAGAAGGTGGTTTTCACGCCTGGAGGGTACACGGTCGTCCCGGCCGGGTGGAGCGGCGGTGTAACGCGGGTAGACGTCGAGGGCAGGCTCACGTTAGGTGAGCTGGAGGAGGTTGCGAGGAGGCTCGCCTCCTGGGATGGCGTCTCGCTTTCAGACCGGGATCTGAGCGAGCTCGCCAGGCTGTCGATGGGTAGGCCTGCTTTCGTGGAGCTAGCAATGGCCTACGTGTCTCTGTGCAGGCTCAAGGGCTTGAGCTGCGAGCTACCCCGTTCAATCGAGGACGCTAAGGCAAAGCTAAGGGAAATCACTCCAAGGGAGGTTCTCGACAAGCTAGCGATCCCCGCCTCCCTCGGATTCCGGTGCTTCCCATCTCCCCTTATCGAGCCCGACGAGAACGAGGAAGCCTTCGTGGACAGGTTGCTACTAAGGTACGACGCCTTATCCCTTTACTCCTGGAGAAGCGGTGTTTCCAGGGAGGTTTTCCGCAGGGTCGCGCTTAGCCCGCCAAACGTCCACGAAAGTGTCTTCGCTTCCGAGTCTCCCTTCCACGCGGCCTGGTCCACCGTGATGGGTGCTAAGGGGGCTGCGAGGTACATCGCCCTGACTGCTCTGGACATGGTCCCTGATGAGGCTAGCTTCCAAGCGTTGGAGGCTGTTGCCGTACTGAGCCCCGGAACGTTGTCCAAGCTACTGAAGGACGCCACAGCCTTTAGGCTCGAGGTCCTCGCGAGGTTCGCGGAGAACGCCGGCAGCCTAGCGGTCGCTGAGGAACTTGTCTCGAAGGCTGTGGGCATTCTCTCTGCGCTAGAGGCAGAGGAGCTCCGGAGTGAGAGAGAGGCGCTCAGCTTAAAGCTCGCGGAGCTCCAGGTGAGCCGCCTCCTGCCCGAGCTCGCTCTCAAAACCCTGAGCGGCGTTAAACCGCTCGACGAGGAAGCTGAGTACAGCATCTCCAGGCTTCAGGGCATAGCTTACCTCAACCTGGGGCAGTACGATGAGGCGGAGAAAAGCATACTTGAAGCTATGAGATATGCATCCGGTAAGGGCTTAAAGCAGGATCACTACTACCTCCGCATCCTGCTGGCCGACGCGGTGGCGGGCAAGGGTCGCATCGAGGAGGCTAGGGAGAAGTTGGATGAGGTCGTCAAGGAGCTGACTCGGGAGGATTGCGGGCTTGCCGGGCTACTCTTCGAGGCAGCTATAAGGCAGAAGCAGCTCAAAGGGAAGTTGAACTACGCGGTTTGCGCCGCCCTCACGCGCTGCGGGTACCCCGACCTTGCTGGAACTTACGGCTGCTTCAGTTAGCCTTCTCAACCCTGGCGCCCTCGTCTGGCTTCAGCGACCAACCCTTCCTAGCGCCGACCCTCACCGCGCCCTCGATGACCTTGACTTTCTCGCGCTCCCCCCTCGTCAGCGCAAAGAGGCTTCCCCCGAGACCCGCCCCGCTCAGCTTGACGGCAAGGGCTCCTGAGCTCAGCATGGCTTCGCGCATCTTCTCGAGCTCCGGGAGGCTCACGTCGTAGTAGTCTCTCAGTAGCTCGTGCTGGAGGTTGACCTCCCTGGCTAGCATGTCGAGGCTGGCAGAGCCCCGCTGGAGGCTACTTATGACGCGCATCGTCGACTCATGCATGAGCAACGTGAACGCTATCCGCCTCGCGAGGTGGTCTGGGAGGCGTTTGAGGAAAGGCTCCACCTCGCTGAAGCTCACCTCCTCCCACTGGGTCTGCGAGAAGTCGGGTCTCAGCTTCGATCTGAGTGAGCTGGGCAAGTCGCGCTGCGAGAGTAGAATTGAAAGGGCCTGGTTGAGCTCAGCCTGCCTCCTGGGGTGAATGTCCGCGACGCTGTGCCTTATCCCGGAGTCCACGACGACGAAGTCCAGTGAACTGATACTCAGCCTCTCAACCCTGACTGGGGGCCTGGGGTAGAGCAGTATCGCCCCGCCGTAGGCTGAGGCGTACTGGTCCAACCTGCCGCAGGGTATCCCGGCGACTGTGTTCTCTGCGTAGAAAGCGGTTTCAGCCAACTCCTCTGTGGGCAGTCCCAGGTTGAAGAAGGAGTCGACGGCCTTTAGGAACGCGACCTCCAGCGCCGCGCTACTCGACAGCCCCGACCCCACGGGGACCTCGCTGTAGATCACGGCCCTGAAGCCCCGGCTTAACCTGACGCCAAGCCTCTGCTCTAGCGCCGCGACGCACGCTCTGAGGTAGTTGCCCCACCACTTCCCGGGTAGCAGGGGTGGGGCCCGCGGCGGGAACCTGTCCCTGTGCTCTCGACCCTCCTCCAGAAGGTTCAGGCTTTCGACCTCGAAGTTCTCCGACTCTTCGAGCACTGCAACGTAGGTCCTGAGGTTCACAGCTATGGGGACAACGGGTAAGCCCTTGTAGTCCTGGTGCGTATTGAGGAAATCCACGCGTCCTGGAGCCGAGGACACGAGGAGGGGGCTTCCAGGGATGCGGCTGAGCAGTATCTCCTGTGGTTTCACAACAAATATACGCATTAGCACTGCTTAAACCTTCGTGTCCGAGGGGTTCAACGAGCTCAGGTGGAACCCCCTGCTGGGGTGCTGGGTCATAGTGTCCAGCAGGAGGGCTGTGAGGCCCTGGCGCGCAGTGGAGAAGTGCCCGTTTTGCCCCGG
Organism: Infirmifilum sp. NZ; assembly: GCF_022693705.1. Lineage (NCBI taxonomy): Archaea > Thermoproteati > Thermoproteota > Thermoprotei > Thermofilales > Thermofilaceae > Infirmifilum > Infirmifilum sp. NZ. Next base: position 1,643,374 of record NZ_CP094288.1, on the reverse strand, counting down.
GGCTGAGGAGACGGGTTACGGGTGGGACGTCATCGTCCTCGACAACAAGTACCCGGCCTTGAAGAGAGACGCCCGCAAGTCGCGCGAGGGTGTGGACTTCTACCGCGTGGAGGAGGCCTACGGCGCCGCCAAGGTCGTCGTCGAGACGCCCGAGCACACGGGGGACCTTGACACTGTGCCCTTCAGCAACCTCGTTAAGTACGTCGAGCTCCTGGCGAGCTTGACGGAGGAGGAGTGCAGGGATAGCAGGATCGAGTACGTCCTCCCCTTCAGGAACAAGGGGGAGGTCATCGGCGTCTCGCTTACCCACCCTCACTCCCAGGTGTACGTTCTGCCCTTCGTCCCCCCTAGGGTTAAGCGCGAGTACGAGATGATGAGACAGCACAGAGCCGAACGCGGTGGATGCCTGATCTGCGACATCCTGGAGCTGGAGCGTAAGGAGGGGGCGCGCCTTGTCTACGAGAACCGCGCCTTCACCGCGTTCCTCCCGTTCTTCGCGATGTGGCCGTACGAGGTCCACGTCTACCCGCGGAGGCACATTGAAAGCCTCACGGGGCTCGAACCGGAGGAGAAGGCCCTGCTGGCCGACGCGCTGAAGGTTGTAACAGCAGCGTACAACGCCCTGTTCGGCTTCAGCCTGCCCTACATGATGGTTTTCCACCAGAAGCCCTGCAGAGGCTATGAGGGTTTCCACATGCACGTGGAGTTCTACCCCGTCCACAGGAGCGCGGACAAGCTAAAGTACCCCGCGGGGATAGAGTGGGGCGGCTGGGTTTTCACCTACGACGCCCTGCCCGAGGAGAAGGCGGAGGAGCTTAGGCGCGCGGCGGTCAAAGCCGTGGAGAACCTCAAGAGGAGCGGCTACAAGCCCAGGGGGGAGGTGAGCTCCGGGCAAGCGGGCGAATAAACCTATTATATGTGGCGTGACGTGAAGAGATGCGTGAGGCGTGCCTCGCTGTTCGCGTTCGCCCTCGTTGTGGCGCTCATAGCCTCTAGCGCCTTATGCCAGCCCTCCGGTCTCGTCAGGGTGGAGGTTCTCGCCGACGGCACCGCGCACGTTGTCTACACCTTCCCGACGAACGGCTCAGCCTCGGTGGACCTGGGCCTGGTCGGTCTACCCGACCCCAGTTTGCTGATACTGGTGCGTAACGAGAAGGGAGACACTCTGCCCTACGCCGTAAACGAGACGGCAGGCTTGATGACCATCGTGGCGCTGGACTCCAGCCAAGTTACCGTGGACTACTACACCTCCACCATCGTCTCGAAGATCTCCGGCAGGTGGATCATCAACTTCACAACCCCTCTCCCGGCAACGGTGAAGCTGCCCCCCAACGCCACGCTGTCGGCGCTGTACGTGGTGCCGACGAGCATCACAGCAGAGGGGCAGAGCGTGGTCCTCACATACCCCCCTGGACCCGTCGTCGTGGCCTACGTTCTCCCTCCAGCCATAAAGCCGCCCACACCTAGCCCTCAAGCCCCATCCGGAGCCCAGACCACGCCTCCAGCCACGGGCGCACCCGAGGTAAAGCCGTCCACTCAGGGTCAAGCCGGGGGAGCCCAGCAGGCTCCGGGCGCGCTCCTTTACGCCGCCGCGGCGATCGTGGCGCTGGCGGTGCTGGCAGTGCTCCTCGTCGTGAGGAGGAGGGGATCCAAGGAGGGGCTATCGGAGGTGGATGAGCAGATACTCAACCTACTCAAGCAGAGCGGCGGGGGTCTCTTCCAGTCTGAGCTTACAAGCCTGGTGGGACTCCCTACAACAACCGTCTGGAGGCACGTCAGGAAGCTGGAGTCCATGGGGCTTGTCGCGGTGGAGAAAAGAATGGGCAGAAACTTCGTGAGGCTTACAAGGCGACCTTAACGCCTTCAACGGCGCTGAGCGCCTTTCTAACGTACTCGTCGGGCACCGTTCCCTCCCTTATTATCGTAGCCATCAAGTCGGCGCTGGGGCGCTTCAACCTCCTCTTGGTCTCGAGGTCCACGGCGTAGAGGCCGAACCTCATCCTGAACCCGTCCGCCCACTCGTAGTTGTCCGTTAAAGCCCAGTGCAGGTAGCCTCTCAGGTCCGGCTTCCTCTGCTCGATGTAGGCTTCGAGCACCTTCAGGTGTAGCGCCACGTAGTGAGGCCTCAGCCTGTCCTCGCGGTCCGCTATCCCGTTCTCGGTGATCAAAACAGGCCGGCCGTACTCGAAGGCTATGTCCAGAACCTCCGGGAGCCCCTCAGGGTATACCTCCCACCCGAAGTCGCTCGTCGGCCTCCCCGCGAGGCTCTTGGAGCGGGGTTCGCACTCGTTGCCGTAGCCTTTAACCATCTCCGGGTAAGCCGGGAGCCCCGCCAGCAATCCAACGGGGCTGAGCCTCCCCCTTACGACCTGCCTAGTGTAGTAGTTGACGCCTATCCAGTCGGCTTTGTTCTTGTATGACTCGAAAACCTCGCTCGGCTCCTGCTTCATGTCAATGTCCGAGTCCACCCACCCGCGTATAATCGCGTTGAGCACCCAGCGGTTGTGGAGGTGGTCTGAGAAGCTAGCCGCTAAGGCGTCCCGCCTGTTGTTGGTGCGCAGCGGGTGGAAGGGTATCATGTTGTGTATTATCCCCACGAAGGCTTCGGCGGGGCTACTTGGGTATGCTCTCTTCCGGTCGAACTTCCTGATGAGGCTGTAGGCGGCCACGTGGGCCTGCGCTATGTTAATCAGGGCCCTCTTGTACCCGTCTAGGCTGAAGAGCCCGGGCGGGAACTTTCCGTTCTTGAAGAGGAAGCCGGCCTCCGCCACAACGCTGGGCTCGTTGAACGTTGACCACATGTCGACAAGGTCCCCGAACTTCCAAGCCGCGTAGGCGGCGAACTTCGCGAACTCGACCGGGAACCTCGGGTCGGCGTACCCTGTTGGACCCTTCTTGAGCTTGGTTGCCCTGGCCGTGAGGGGGTCGTGGATCCACAGGGGGAGCGTGAAGTGTACGAGGTTCATGATCACGTAGAACCCTTTCTCGCGCAGGTCCGTTACAACCTCCCGGTAGTGTTCTACAGTGCTCTTGTTAGCGAGCTCGTCGAGCCTGGCTAGGTCGTCTTCGTCTATCTCCACCTCCCTGATGAGCCTGTCGTCACGCGTTACCCCGACCTCCACGCTGAAGGTGGGCTTCGGGAACACGCGGCTCCACTCGACGTTGAGCCTGTAGGCATTCATCGCAAGTGATTTAGCGATGTCGTGGTCTTCCCGGAACCTGTGCCAGTAGTCTATGCCGTTCTCCGGTAGGTCCCCGCTGACTATGCCCCTCTCGATGTTTGACCTGTCGTGCACCCATGCGAACCAGTCTGTGTTTGGGTCCAGCGCCTCGCCGGCTGAATCCCCCATCTCGAACTGGAAGCCCGCGAGCGAGACACCCCACATGAAGCCCTTCGGGAACACCCACCTCACCTCTTCAGCTGGTCGGCCCTCTCCCTTATGATTCTCCGAAGCCTGTCTATGTCCTTGGGTATCACGATGGCTAGCAGGGTGAAGAAGACGAAGCACAGGAGCCACGTCGACGCGCTCACGATCGTTATAGCTGCCCCCAGCGAGAGCCCTTCCGCCATGAAGCCCGTTAGAGCCGGGGAAACCGCGCTCCCTATGTTCTCGAAGAACCTGAGGTAGCCCGTAGCGCTGGCCCTCAGCTCGGGCTCGGTTACGTCGGTTATCATGGCAACAACGTTTGGTCCAGCCATAGGTATCTCGAAAGCCGTCAGCAAGCCGAATATGAGGAACTCCTCGGTCGCCGTGGCGTTCATGGTCAGGTATATCAGGATAGCCGAAAACAGGACAACGACCGCGCCGAGGAGCGCTCTTCCCCGCTTCGTAACCCTGAAGAGCCGGTCTCCCAGGTAGCCGGCGACGATGTTCCCAGCGGTCATAGCCACAAGCCACAGGACCATCACCACCATGACGAAGTCCGGTGTGAAGCCCCTCTCAACTTCCATGTAAGTGATTATCCAGAATGTTATCGCGTTCCACGGAAAAACTCCCCAGAACCCCTGCAGGTATAGGAGGAGCAGCGACCTGATACGCAGCAGCTTCGAAAGGTCGGAGAGCCTAGCCTTGTAGATATCCTCCACGAGCAACCCCTCCAGCTCAGGCTCCGAGCTTCCGCGAGGGACGTCCTTCACCAGAAGTATCGTGAGGATCCCGATGACCACTCCTATGGGCCCTGTTATGAAGAAAGCGCTTCTCCAAGACATCCCCGCCCCAACCAGGCTCAACGCCAGTATCGAGCCGATTATCGCTCCAAGGGGCCCTGTCGCGTTCAAGAGCCCCATGGCCTTGCCCCTGTCGTAGGGCTCGAAGTAGTCCGCAACTAGGCTGTATATGCCCGGCGGCGCCGCGTCGTCTATGCCGGTTGCAAGCCTCGTGGCGAAGAACTGGCTGAACGTCCTGCTGAGCGCGTTAAAGATTGTTGTGAAACCCCAGATTAGCGCGGCGAGGCCGGCGAGAATCTTCCTCGAGTACCTGTCGTAGAGGTAACCCCAGACCGGGTACAGCACAGCCGCTACGAGAACAGTGAGCGAGAACACCAGGCCTAGCTGCCCGTAGGTCACGTTGAACTCTTCCTTGACCTGAGGGGCGACCGCCGATATTATGAAGCGGTCTGCCTCGTGTACTGTGAGAAAGGCGAAGAAGAACAGCACCACGAACCACTTGTAACGCCTCTGCATACAGTTAAAAATATTCCAGGAAAAGCTAATATAATTTACTTCAATGCTGTGTTCTGTTTACTGGGAGGCTTTGGGTGCGGTTTAACAGCGGTGAGTAAGTAATTAAGGATAAAAAGAGGGGGCTGAGCTTAATCTTGTGAAAAACGTACACACGTTCCCGCCCCGCTACGGACCCGAATGGGGCAGTGGAGGGGTCTTCGGCCTCAAGTACTACAAGGGAGTCCTGTACTTCACGGTGGCTTTCGAGGCTGAAGCCCACTTCATTAGAGACAATTGCGAGAAGGTCTACAGGTTCGAGCAGGTGGGTAGCCTGCCGACGAGCGGCGGTGACACGTACAACGCCGTTGATGTGGCTGACGACTCGATCTACTTCGGCGGTTGGGTTCACGCGCCAGCTAGGTATGCCGGGAGAGTCGGCAGGGGTGGGCTCATATACTTCTACGACAAGTTCAGCCACGTCCACGAGTACAGCGTGAGCGAGGGCCGCGTAAGGCTCCTGTGGAAGGAGGGCATTGGGCACGAGTCGGAGTGGGCTGGCGAGGTATCCAACATCATATTCGACCCCGTGAACGACAGGCTTCTCCTCTCCCGTGCCGACGGGCACAGGAACCTCGGCGTCTACGCTCTGCCTAGAAGAGGCGGTAGGGCGGAGAAGATAAGCGAGAACCCTTCCCTCAAGGGGGCTCTCCTATCCGACTACGCGTGCTTCGACATCATGCGTGACTGGAGAAGAGGGGTCGAGGCTGTCCAGTGCCTGGACCTGATCAGTGGGAAGTGGGAGTACTTCGGCGTAGACTACTCCGCCGCGAGCGTCGACTCGCGGCCCGCCTTTTTCACGATGAGTGGGCCAGCTATATCGGCCTACGGGAAATACTTCCACTTCGTGAGAGGGGGTGTACTCGTAGGCAACCCGCTCAGCGGTGAGGGCATGTCGTTTCTGCGCCTGTTCGACTTCGGCCTCTCGGGCTACGGGCCTCTACGCACCTCAGCTGTGCCGTTCGGGGGCGGCGTACTAGTGGCTTTCAACGCGTTCACGCACGGCGTCCTTTACCCGAGAAATGAGGAGGAGAGGGAGATGGCGCGCGCCATGAACACTATAGTCGGCCCAAGCGTCCTCGTCTACATCACCCCTCCATCTGTGCGGATCGTCGGGGCTTTCGGTGCGCGAGTCACCTCCATTGAAAACGCGGGGGGTGTAATATACCTTGGATCCTCCACAACCGCCAACTACGGTGCGCTCGACGCGGGGCCCCTGGACGCGGGCTGGAAGGAGGTGCTGGCGATCAGAGCTGAGGCGCTTCTCGGCAACCCTCCTCCCGTTTACTTCACCGTTTCCGGCTCCCAGGTTCTCGACATGGCTTGGGGAGGGGTCCCGCTGTACGGCTACAGGGCCCCGAAGCTGCTGCTTAGCAGCGGCAAGGACAACACCCTCAGGGTGTTCACCTACGACTTCAGCCTCCCGCCGAGCGGGGCCGAAGAGGACACAATCAGCATCAGCAAGGGGAGGAGTACGATCGACTTGAGCGCGTACAAGGGAATCGTCGCCTTCCAGCTGTCGGAGGAGGACCAGGCCTTCAAGGCGAAGATTGTTTTGGAGTAGCCTTTTTCTCGGGAAGAAAGCTAAGCTTAAAAAGCTAGCTCCTCCAAAGGCTTTGAGCGTAGCTCATGTCGAGGCTAAACGTAGCGGGTTTCGCCGAGAAGGTTGGCCTTCGCCTGCTCGAGGGAGAAACCGTTTACGGTAGCAGGGAGGCTGGGGTTATAAGAGTGCGGCTGGAGGTACCTGGTGAGGCCTTCATCGTTCACTCCCGTGAAGGGGCCCTCATTGCAAGCAGTCCGGAGATCGTCGGCAGGGAGCTGGACTCTCTCAGCATGAGCCCTTCACGCCTCGTGGCCGGCTACTTAAAGCAGCTGGAGCAGCGGTCTCTACCTGTCGTCTTCGTCCACGTTCTAAGAGGCTCGCAGGGCTACAGGCTGGACGTCGCTCTCCAGGAGTTCGGCTTCGACTTGAAGAAGCAGTTCCTTCGGGTTGCCTACGCCGGAGGTGCGGGGGAGAAGCACGCAGACGCGCAGCCCCACGTGGTCAACGCTCAGGTGAGCGAGCTGTCAGGCGGCGAGAAGACCCTCGTAGTCGCCGACACTATTGCAACCGGGAGAACGCTCATCCAGGCTCTCAGCCTCACCCTCGATGTGGCAGAGTTCCAGGGCGCTCAGCTCGAGAGAGCCGTTATCTACGGCTTTATCTCCGAGCAGGGGGCGCGTGCTGTGGGTGAGTTTCTCGAGAAGAGGGGGGTCGCGCCCTTCTTCTTCGCCATCCAGGATTACGCCGCGCTGGCTTCGAACAACTACGACATGCCCCTCTACGGCCCCGACATAGGCCCCGCTGGAGTTGACGCCGGCAAGACCATTGCAGGTGTCACGACGCCGGAGGCCTTCAAGGCTATGGCGCTGGAGTACTTCCCGGGGATGGACCAGCCGGGGGACTGGAGCGAGAGGCAGTGCCTTCTGTTCAACGGGTTTGGATACGAGCGGGGGAGGATAGGAGAGCACCTCGGGCGGAGCTTGAAGAGCTTGAAGGAGCTGCGGGGGGCTGTGCTGAAGGCCTCCTGGTACGAGGGCTGGCTTGAAGAGGTTTACGAGAAGAGAAAGAAGGGGCTAGAGAGAGCTATGGAGGTCGATGCGTGTACCCCGGAAGAGGGCTGAGGCCGGCCTCCTTGCACACCCTTATTTCAGCGGGCTGCCTCAGCCTCGCCTCTCTGACCACGGAGTCGTCGCTCAGCACCACCTTTGGGTGCCCGTCAGCAACAACCCTGCCAGAGACCATAACTACAAGCCTGTCAGCGTACTTCAGCGCTAGGTTCACGTTGTGAGTCACTACGAGAACAGATTTACCGCGCTCCGCGAAGGACTTGAAGGTGGCCATCAGCTGCTCGCTGAGCCTCCTATCTTGCCCCGTTGTCGGCTCGTCGACTATTAGGAGCTTGGGCTCCAGTGTGTATACGCTGGCTATCGCGAGCCTCCTTTTCTCACCCTTGCTGAGGAAGAAGGGGTGCTCGCCTTCAAGCCCACTAAGCCCGAAGAGCTCCAACGCCTCCCGAACCCTCTCCGAGTAGACCTCTTCGGGCACGCCCCGGATCCTCCACCCGAACGAGACCTCGTCCCACACGGTTTGGTTGAAAATCTGGTGCTGCGGGTTCTGGTAGATGTAGGCGACCTTCGCCGCAAGCTCTAGGCGCGTGTATTTGTCGATGCTAACCCCGTCGACGATGACGGTTCCTCTCCTGGGCTTCAGGAGGCCTGCGATGATCTTCGAGAGCGTAGTTTTGCCGCTCCCGTTCGGGCCCATGAGGGCGACTAGCTCGCCCGCGCGTAGCTCGAGGCTGACCCCCCTGAGGACGTCAATACCCTTCGTGTAGGAGAACCAGACGTCCCTGACCGAGGCCACGACCTCTCTCTGATAGCTCAAGGGGGGTACGGAGTCGCAGATAGGTTGGATGCTCACCGCTCCTTCTCGCGCCGCCTTTATGAGCGCGTCGAGCCGCGGGGGGCTGACCTTCAGCCTCTCCGCCAGCTCAACGTGCTCAGGGGGGTAGGCAGCGTGCCGCTTCGCGGCTTCACCCAGCTCGTATACCTCGCTCGGGCTACCCTCCAGCACCACCCTTCCGCCATCGATCACCACCAGCCTGTCAGCGAACTCCTCGATCAGCTCGGGCTCGTGCTCCACCATGACGATGGTGGCCCTGTACTCGTCCCTCAGCCTCCTGATGGCCGAGACCACCTCCTCCTTGCCTGCTGGGTCTAGGTCGGAGGTCGGCTCGTCGAGGAGCAGTAGCCTCGGCATTCTGGCGACAGCTGAAGCTATAGCTACGCGCTGCTTCTCACCCCCCGACAGCTGGTTCGGAGTGCGCTGCAGAAAAGACTCGTCCAGTCCTACGAGGCCCAGGGCCCAGCGCAGCCTTTCCTTCACCTCACCCTCGTCCAGACCGAGGGGCTCTAACCCTAGGACTATCTCGTCCTCAACTGTGCTCATCACGAACTGAATCTCGGGGTCCTCGAACACTACGCTGATGTCCCTCGCCAGCTCGGAAACGTCAATCGTCGCAGTGTCGCGTCCGAGAACCTGTGCTTTGCCGCTGAACTCGCCCGGTATCCTTTGGGGGACTATGCCCGTGAGGGCTAGGATCAGAGTGGTTTTCCCAGAGCCGCTCGGCCCGGTGATAGCCAGGAACTCTCCATCCCTAACCTCTAGGGTAATGCCTCTCAGAGCTGGCTCCTTCGAGCCTCGGTACCTCCAGTAGAGATCCTTAACCTCCGCTACGAGCATAGGGACCACCACGCGAATAACACCGTAGCGGTTACAGCTACGGCGAGGATTGCTAAGTCCAACCGCGTTAACCCGCGGCGATGGTACCTTGTGGTGAACCTCGTGGAGGGGGCGATGCCCCTGGACTCTAGGGCCAGCGATATCTCCAGGCTCCTGGTCACCATCAGTGAAAGCAGGGGGATCAGCGCGTTGGCGTAAAGCAGGAATCGCCTCGCCAGGCTAGTCCTCTCGAAGTCAACGCCCCTAGCCATCATTGCCTCCCGAACGGTGTAGAAGTCGGAGACAAAGAAGCTCAGACCCCTGAAGAAGAGAGACGCGGAGACCGCTAGCCCCGCCGGCAGGCCGAGGCGGCGGAGACCCCACACAACATCCCTGTCCGAGACCGTTGCCACGAATATTGTCGCTACGAGGATCATCGCGAGAATGCGGGCGATGAAGAAGGCGGCTTTAGCTAGAGCAGCGTCGGTGACCACGAGCCTCCACTCCCAGACCCCTCTTTCCGCCCTCAGGCTCAGCAGGGTAGCCGAGAACAGCGGTTTTCCGGGGACCTGAGTGAAGAGGACGAATGAGAGGACGATGAAGACTGAAAGGCTGGAGACTAGGAGCATGTAGGACTTCAGGAACCTTAACGGAACACCGGCTAGAATAGCGAACCCCAGCGATACCAGAACTAGGAGAGAAGCTGAGAGTAGGTCCCGCACGAAGATGACGTCAAGGGATAGAAAAAGCGGTACCAGTATCTTCACAGAGCCGTCTAGCTTGCTGTAGACCGTGGGGTTCGCTCTCACTCCTACTAGCTCCTCGAGTATGGTTGGCATCCTCTAGCTCCACCAACTCTCAACGTACAGCCCTGTTCGCTTGAAGATAGGCGTTAGTGCCGTTAGTATTGGTGTTGAGAGCACCGAGAGTACTATAAGGTCCCCGATAACCCACCCCGTGAAGACGGGCCAGAACAGCTCAGCGGGCAGCGGCGGCGGAAAGTTGAAGACCGTGAGCGTACCTGCCCCCCAGATGCCAGAGAGCAAAGCCGTCAGTATGATCCCCGCCGTATACGCTCCCCAGGTTTTAGCGTCGCCTACAAGGAGCCCCAGAACGATGCCCACTACAGCTAGCGCCAAGCCAGTGTAGACGCTCCCGACGTAGAAGGTCGTGAAAGGTTCCCCTAAGGCCCCCCAGAGCACCTGCACCACGATGCCCAGTATAAGTATAATCGAACCCAGCGATACGAAGACTGGGAACAGTTTAGCTGCCTTCCCGCGCTTAACGGCAAAGTCAGGGTCTACTCTGAGAAGCCTGAAAATCAGAGCAGGGATAAACGCCTCGATGAAGTCAGCGAAAGACCATATAGCGGACTGAATGACGGTGTACCCGCTGGGGTACAGGCCCAGGAAGAAGCAGCTGAAATAGCCGGCCAGCGCCCCCCACATCCCCATCCAGACCCCTAGAGGAACGTAAACGGCTGTCGCAACATACAGCGCGGAAACTCCCGGAGCGCCGAGCACAGGGAATATGAGCGAGGACAGGACCGCGAGGACGTACGCAATAGCAGTCGCCAAGACGAACGACACTATGTGGGCCCAGGTAACTCGTCTCTTAACCTGTGCTTTCCCCGTCACGTGCGGAGCATGTTTGCACGACTTTATAAATTTATCTTTATTTTAAAAAGAAAATTTTATAAGTCATTAGCTTTACTCTGATAATATGCAGACGCGCCGCATCGATGAAGCCGTCGCGCAGGTTGTGTGCCAGAAGGCGCTCCGCGCCCTGCGCTCTTACGTTCAGCCGCGCCAAATACTCGATACTCTCTACGCCTCGGGGATTGAGATCTCACCCGTCGACCTTAGCCGCTACTTCAGCGGCGTAGTCCTCCCCTCGCCCGAGAAAGCCTACACCATCCTCGAGGTAATCTACCGCAGCGGACTCGTCGCACAGGCTTTCAGAAAGGCGGTGGAGGTCGACTCCCAGGGCGTCGTGAACGTCCCGCTAATAGCTTACAACACCCAGCTCCTGGAGCTCGCGGCGGCGGTTGCCTTCACGCTTTTCAGGGGCAGGGTGGATACCGTGGTAACAGCGGCAACTAACGGTATACCCCTAGCTACTCTGACGGCCTCCTTCCTAGGCGCTAAGCTGGCGGCCGCGAGGAGGGAGCGTGAGAGCCCGACGCTCAGGTACCTCGAGGCGGGCCTGTTCCTGAGGGATCCTCCCTCCTACGTCCACCTCTACCTCCCCGCCGACTTGCTGAGAAGCGGGGACAGGGTTCTAATAGCCGATGACCTGTTTCGGAGTGGTAGAACACTGAAGGCGCTAGTAAGCATCGTCGAGAAGGCTAACGCGCACGTAGTGGGTGGTTTGGCAATGGTCGCGCTCGGAACCGCGTGGAGGGAGGCTGCGCCGAGCGACTCCCACTTCACAGCAATCCTGCAGCTTTAATTTTATAGTAAAAGCAGATAAGAACCATGAAGAAGCCTTACAGGTGTTTAATAAGAATTAATTCTGTATTAGTAATAGTAAAAAACACATAATTTGAGGGGATTTATTTTCCTAGTAAAACTTTTAGTATTACTCCGTATATTATTGCCCAGATACCGCAGTCCGCACTCATGCTCAGTCCCGATAAACCCAGCTTCTCTACGCCTAGGAATGGATATGCCCATATAGGTAAGAACATGTACCAAAAGGCGGATAATATGCTCCCGATTATTACGCCTGGTATACCGCCTTCCTTATCAGCTAGGATACCAGTTGTAGCACCCACGAAGAACATGTAGACAGCATTTGGCAATATAACCAGCGGAGATCCAAGTGTTGCTTGCAGTATAGTAGCCAGAGGAACCACTACGACATGGACTATTACACCCAAAGTTAGAGCAACAGGCCTGAACGGATAAATGGTAGGTACATCTAAGGCCGCAATAGCCCCAGGTATCAATTTTTCACTTATACCCTTAAAGGCAGGTATTATCTCACCTAGAAATGTTCTAACACCGAATAACAGGATCTCTATACCTGCCGCGAAGGTTAGTGCCTGAATAATAGCCCAAACGATATAATTTGTTCCACCGCTAAATTTCTCCTCAACTACAGTCGGTCCTAGATAGATTGTAGGAACAAGAAAAACCACAAGCATTATTATCCCTGAAATTATTCCTGGTTGCTTTAAAAATGCCAATTCTTCTGGCAATTTTAACCCTTCAGCCTCCATTTTAGCTGCCTTGCCACCAGTTATCTTATTTATAAACCTCGGTATCAAACCGCCAAATATCATTAATCCAAAGTCCTGAGTGTGACCAATGTTCCATTGCCCATCTGTTATTTTGCGCACAAAAGGCCAAACCATAACAGGTGCGATCGTGAGATAAATAGCGAGAAGTATTGAGCCGATAATAGCAGAGCTCATGCCAATTATGCCATAATTGTAAAGCACTAGAGCTATAGCACCTGCCATAGTCCACATGACATGTCCTGTCAAGTAAATGTGCTTGAATGGAGTTTTAGGCGCAAGTATTCTCACAATTATGAGATGAAGTATGAATCCTATACCGAATATGGATCCTATCTCAAAACCCAATCCTTTAGCCATAGCAGAAGCTGTTGTAACCTCTTCTAAAGTAAAAACTCCTTTAAAACCAAATGCGGTAACGAGCAAGCTCGTAAGAGGATTTAGTGCATTAACTATAGTTACTGCTCCTCCCACGACAATAAGCAATGCTATGAAAGTTCGCATAAAACCCGTGAACACTTCGTGTGGCTTCTTCCTAAGTGCAATAAGGCCTGCAAGCGCTACTAGTGATACTGTAAATGCAGGCGTTGATAAGATATCCAGCAAAGCCTTAATTATTCCTTC